>NZ_RZRY01000538.1:0-4415 GCF_003998035.1 Mesorhizobium sp. M2A.F.Ca.ET.039.01.1.1
GTCCGATGCGTTGGTCACCTCCGCGAACGACGCCGGTCTGATCGCGCAGACCCTGCAAGCAGCCGGGTTCGATGTGGTCGGCGCGCGCGATGTCGACCAGGAATCGCTGCGTGGCGCGCTGCGTGATTTCCTTGCGAAAGTTTCCGCCGCCGGTCCGGACGCTACCGTTTTCGTGTACCTCGCCGGCCGTGGCGTGCAGTTCGAAGGCGAGAACTACTTCTTGCCGGTCGATGCCCAGATCGCCAATCCGGCCGACGTGCCGCTCCAGGCCATGCGGCTCTCCGATATCACCAAGTCGCTGGCCGGACTGCCGACGAAGGTTAATATAGTCGTCCTCGACGCGGCCCGGCCGAATGCCCTCCCAAAAATGAGCCAGCCGCTGGCCAGCGGGCTGGCGCTGGTCGACCCCGAGCCCAATATGCTGATCGCGTTCAACGCCGCTCCCGGAACGGTTGCGCCGGAAGGTGAGGGCCCATACGGCGCCTATGCCCAGGCGCTCGCCGAGATGATGCGCGACGGCGGCTTGTCGCTCGATGAGGTTTTCGACCGCACGCGGCTGCGCGTCAACGAGGTGACGCAGGGCGCCGAAATCCCATGGGATGTCTCGAAGATCGACGTGCCTTTCGTCTTCTTCGAGCGCGCTCCGGACGCGCCGCCGCCGAAGGTTTCCGAGGCCGAAGAACGGACTAACCGGACCAGGGCGATCCGCGACTTCAATGCGCACGACGCCTATCTCGCGGCACTCGATCGCGACACGATGCGCGGCTACGAGGATTTCATCGTCGCCTATCCGCACGACCCAATGGCCAAACGCGTGCGCGCCATCATCGCGGCGCGGCGCGAGGCGATCACCTGGCGTGAAACATGGCTGCGGGACACGCCTGAGGCCTACTGGTCCTATCTCGAACGCTATCCGCACGGGCCGCATGCCTGGGACGCGCGGCGCCGGCTGGAGCATTTCGACGCCGAGCTCGAGCCACCGGCGAGCTTTACAGTCATCGTGTACGATGTGCCGCCGCCGCCGGAGGAGGAAATCGTCTATGTCGATAGGCCGGTGCTCTATTTCGACGATCCCGATTTCGATTTCGAGCCTCCGCCGCCGGTCGACGTGATATTCCTACCTCCTCCACCGCCGGACTTTGTCGTGCTGCCGCCGCCTCCGCCGCCAGTCGATGTTTACGTCCTGCCGACGCCGGTCTTCGTCCCCGTGCCGGTCTGGGTCAGGCCGCCGCGTGACATCGTGCCGCCGCCGGACAACATCATTTTCAACAACATCCACAACACGACCGTCATCAACAACATCAATAACACCACGATCCGCAACGAGACCGCCAATCAGGCCGGGCAGCCAGACGGCAATGCAGAGGGCGGCCTCACCACCGGCCAGAAAATGACCGGAGCTGCCATCGGTGCCGGCGCGACGCTGGCGGCCAGGATCGCGCTGCCGCCGCTCTTGAAGAAGAGGGCGGCCGTATCCGGTCAGGCCCAGTTCAACCAGAATCAGGGCGCCTTGCCGCTGAAGCCCGGTCAGGGTGTGACGCAGGGCCAGCAGCCTGGTGCTGCGCGTCCGCTGTCGAAGAACCTGTCCACCCGCAAGCTCGGAACCGACCACGCCTTGCCGGGAGCCGATGGCAAAACGCTGCCGCTCGTCAACGGCAAGCCGGTGCTCAACGGCCGGAATCTGCTCAACGACAGGTCGAGGAAGCTGCTTGGCAAGCAAGGCATTGTGGAGGGCAACCAGGAGGCGACGGGAAATGCCGGCGCCGCGGCGACCGGAGTGCAGGGCACGGATCAGCGGAAGGGCAAGAAATTCCGCAAACTGCCGACCGTCAACGGCTTACCGGCCGACAACGGACTCAACTCACGGGAGAAGTTAAGGAAGAACAATCCCAACGCGTTGTCCGACCAGGGCAACGGCAAACCGAAAAGGCTGATGCGCAAGGATTTGTCAGCCGGCCGGTCCATAGTCGAGCCAGGCGATCAGGGCTCGGCCAACAGAAACGACAAAGGCAGAAAATTCGGCAAGCTGCCGACCGTCAATGGTGAGCCGGCTGACAACCGGCCGAGCGTGCGGAAGCACCTGAGGAGGAACAATCCGGACGGGTTCTCCGACCAGGGCTCGATCGACAGGAACGTCAAGAAGGTCCGCAGACCGCCGACCGTCAATGGTGAGCCGGCCGACAATGGGCCGAGTATGCAGAAGCGGCTCAGGAAGAACAATCCGGATGTCTTCTCCGGCGAGAATCAGGGCTCCGCCGGCGGGAACGACCGGGCCAGGAAGTTCCGCAGGCCGCAGAACGAGGAAGGTTCCGTCGGCCCCGAAGTCAACGTCCAGCGCAACTTCAAGGTCAACCGACCGAACGAGAATGTGCAGCGCCAGCTCAAGCTACAGGAAAACCCCAACGCTCAGGCGCGGCGTCTGCCACAACAGCCCAAGGAACAACCGCCGCAGGGTAACAACAAGAAATTCGCCTGCGGCAAGCCGGGCGAGCCGCCCTGCAAACAATAGCGGCAGGGTTGGACAGCAATTCTCCGTCGATGGGCCGGGGTTTCCCGGCTCATCGCCTGCAAATCAAGAGATCGCTGGCTCGCGGCGCTTCAGCCGATGCTGGCTGAACGGGACAGGCGGACAATCCGACCTATGAGCTCGGCGATAGCCGCTTTGCAGTGCCGCCACGCTGGTTGATCGAAACCCAGGTGTTCGGGTTCTGCTGCGACTGCCGTTTCAGGAAATAATAGCCAGTTGCGTTCCAGGGCCTGACCTCGTCGACCAGATTGTCAAGGATGAGATCGCCCTTGTCGGTCTTCACCGTCAGGATGGTATGGCCCTCGTTGTGCAGGTCGCGAACCACCGTCATCAGCAATGCCTGCCGGGGAAATCCTGCTTCCTGAAGAAGCTTGCGCTTGTAGAGCGCGTAAATCTTGCAATCGCCCTTGCCGTCCACGGGATAGTCCCAGTGGTCCATCATCGTGCCCCAGTGATCGTAGTTGCTGACGGGCTTGATCGAGCGGTTCGCCTTCTGGTTCACCCGCTTGAGGATGCTCATGTTCCGCGCTGTCAGCTTGACGCTGGCGGCCGGCAGGGCAGGCACCTTGCATTCTTTCGGCCGACGATGACAGAAGTCGAGCCAGCCATAAGGAACGCTGGTGCTTGCGCCGACAGTGGCGGAACTGGCGGCAGGTCGTGTCGACGCTAGCTTGAACAGCGACGATTGCGCCGCCGCAGGGCCTGCTTGTAGCGAAGTCGCGCCGATCAACGCAAAACCAAGGAAGAGGGAAGAGGTCAGGACGCCTGGGGAATGCTGCACTACCGACACCACCGCAACGAGAAGACTGGCCGCAGGCTAATGCGCAAAGGCAGGCCAAGGCAACTGAACAATTAATAATGTTCTAACGCGATTGTGTTTTGCGTTGGGCGAAGGCTGCCGCAGACCGGTCTCAAACGGCAGTTTGGCGCCGCTGCGCTTCAGCTAGCAGGGCGGTGTCGATATCCTCCAGCGTTTTTGGCTTGCCAGGGGGGCCGTAGGCTACCAAACACGTCCTTTGGCCGCGTCGGGGCAAAGGGCGTTGCCGGTTTCAGATCAGCGCCCTCTGATGGGCTTTCGGATTTCGACATTGTGGACTCCGTGGGGTGAGCACCGCAGGCACGCGAGAATAGCGGGACGTGCCCAGCGCCTCAAACCCTGGTGCCGCCCACCGTCATCTGGTTCATCCGCAGATGCGGCTGGCCGACGCCCACCGGCACGCCCTGTCCTGCCTTGCCGCACATGCCGATGCCGTTGTCGAGCTTCATGTCGTTGCCGACCATGCTGACGCGGTGCATGGCGTCCGGACCGTTGCCGATCAGCATCGCGCCCTTGATCGGCTGTGTCACCTTGCCGTTCTCGATCATATAGGCCTCGGTGCAGCCGAACACGAACTTGCCGGACGTGATGTCGACCTGGCCGCCGCCGAAGGAGACGGCGTAGATGCCGTTCTTGACCGAGGCGATGATCTCTTCCGGCTCCATGTCTCCGGCGGTCATGTAGGTGTTGGTCATGCGCGGCATCGGCTGGTGCGCATAGCCCTCGCGCCTTCCGTTGCCGGTCGCCTTCATGCCCATCAGCCGGGCGTTCTGGCGGTCCTGCATGTAGCCGACGAGCTTGCCGTCCTCGATCAGCACGTTGCGCGCCGAAGGCGTTCCTTCGTCGTCGACGGTGAGCGAGCCGCGCCGCTCGGGGATGGTGCCGTCGTCGACAACCGTGACGCCCTTCGCCGCCACCTGCTGGCCCATCAGGCCGGCGAAGGCCGATGTCTTCTTGCGGTTGAAATCGCCCTCGAGCCCGTGGCCGACCGCTTCATGCAGCATCACGCCCGGCCAGCCGCTGGAGAGCACGATGTCAAACGTCCCGGCCGGCGCGGGAACCGCCTGGAGA
>NZ_RZRY01000539.1:0-4414 GCF_003998035.1 Mesorhizobium sp. M2A.F.Ca.ET.039.01.1.1
CGGCAGAGCTTGCCAACTGTCGCATAGAACGAGTCCCCTACGGACGTAATGCCAGCAATGTCATAGGTTGCATGCAGCCGGGAGCATTCGCGGATCAGCGCATCGAGATCCGCTGTATCGACACGGATTGCCTCAATTCCTTCGGCCCCAAGATAGTCGTACTGAGCTGGATCAGCCGACAGGACAATTGGATGAAGACCAATTTGCAGAGCTGCTTGGACGTAAAGCGGACCATTATACCTTGAACCTTCAAGCAGGATGAGCGCTCTTCTTGCCATTGGCCGTTGTCTCCGACGTTGCGTGCTGTGCGGCGTTGCGGCCGCAAAGATTCTGCAAATTTAGTTCAAAGATTTGTTGCAACAGTTTGGTCACCGGCCCGTGTCCGGCTTTTGCGATTCGCTGCTGGTGCCGTCGCTTAGTCGTTTCGATTGAGATATTCTTTGAGCTTCGTTGCTAGGACGCGTACATGGGGCGGAGCGACCATCGTGTAATGGTCACCAGGCACTTCGTGAATTTCCAGGCGCGCCCTCGCGAATTGCTTCCACCCGAGATCGCCATCAGGTTCATTAGTGGATGTGCGCAGCCCCTTCTTGGCTGCAAAGAGAACGGACCTGCTGTGGTTGAACCGAGGCGTATATTCGCGCAGCGCAATTTTATTTGCCTCGGCAACTGCCAGGATATTATTGAGCTGCGTTTCGCCGATGTCGGGTACGTTGCCTGCTTGCATTCCGAAATCCAGCAATGCCGTGACCTGACACTCATGTTTGATGGATTTCAGCTTTCGCCAATGTTTCTTCAGCGTAGGAAAAAGGACGCTCAATATGACCGCTTGCTCTCTAAGCCAGTGAGGAATACGGCGGTTGCCGAGCAGGCGGTGATACCGGTCGCTTGTGTGCTCTTCATCCTTGTGAAGCGCTTTGGCATCGAGCAGCCCAACAATTGCTACCTCGTCACCAGCATCGTGCAATTGGCAGGCCATTTCCCAAGCAATGCTACCGCCCATGGACAACCCGGCGAGCTGATAAGGGCCTCGCGGTTGAACGCTCTTGATAGCCTCTACGTATTCCCGCGCCATCTCCGGAATGCTCAGGTGAGGTCTTGCTTCACCATTCAGACCGCGCGCCTGCAGGCCGAAGAGCGGCTGCTCCGTGCCAAGTGCCTTAGCAAGAGGCGTATATAGGAGTACATGTCCCCCAAAAGGGTGGGGGCAAAACAGAGGCGTCCGTGAACCGCCGGTTTGTATCGGCACCAATGCGTTCGGACGCGCGCTTCTATGTGTCTTCGACAGGGCTATTGCGAGCCCTCTTGGAGTCTGGTGTTCCAGCAGCAGGGAGACAGCCAATCTCTCTCCCGTGAGCTGCTCGATGCGATCGATGACGCTTAAGGCGCTCAACGAATCGCCACCAAGATCAAAGAAGCTGTCGGTCAGGGCAACGTCATCCAAGCCCAAAATGTCCCGATAGACCGCCGCAATTTGGCGGTCTAAAGCTGTCTCAGCAGGCATCTCAACTACAGTCGGATTGCGCACCCCTTCGTTCCCAGTCGGGCGATCGACGGATCTGGCTGCAATATTAGGCTGATTCAAACCGGCATTGTGTTCCTGCTCCTTAGTGGCGGCCGCATCGAGCCAGTAACGCTTGCGATCAAAAGGGTAAGGCGGGAGGGGGGTACGATGAGGGGGCTTATGATCGTGCAGGCCAGACCAATCAACGCGAACGCCACAGGTCCAAAGCTTGCCCAATGTCTGTAACAGTCTCAGGTGATCGCCTTGCCCGTGATCGCCTCCTGGCAAGGCTGGAAACCCCACGGGGTTCCGCCGGTTGCTCTTTGACTTAAACCGCCTGGAATGTGTGGTCAGGGCTGCGCCAGGCCCCATCTCAATGAACAACTCGTGGCCCGATTGCACTACCCGATCGAAGGCCTGATGGAACTGCACCGTCTCTCGCAGATTGCGGACCCAATAGCTGCCATTGAGCCGCACGTCCGCTTCAAGCCAGTCACCGAGCACCGTCGACATGAAAGGTATTTGAGGCGCTTGCAACTCGACTTGTTCTGCATGAATCCTAAACTCCGGCAGGATTGGATTGAGTAGTGACGAATGCACGGCATGGCTTGCGCGCATTAGTTTGCTCGCAATAGATTTCGCCTGCAATCGCCCATGAAACGCTGCGATCTCAGATGCGACCCCTGAAACGACGCACTGACGGGGACCATTTATTGCCGCCAACGAAAGGCGTCCGTTCCAATAGGGCCGGAGCTCTTCCGGCGACAGGCTGACTGCAACAATCCCGCCGGCAGGCACACGGGACGTTAACTGTCCTCTTATCAGCGTCAGTCGAATAGCATCAGATAACGAGATAATGCCCGCAAAATGAGCGGCTGCATATTCGCCGATGCTGTGGCCAATCACAGCTGCAGGCAAAATGCCCCACGAGATGAAGAGTTTCGCCATTGCATATTGCGTAGCGAAGATGACAGGCTGTATGATGGCTTCCAGCTGAGGCTCAAGCTCGCCATCAGATTTGCCTTCGCAGTAGAGCAGGGGGCGGAAATCGATATGTGCGAGCTCGTTAAGCCACTTTGCGCATTCGTCGATGGCGTTGCGGAATACCGGCTCTTCTTCATAAAGCTCCCGACCCATTCCGATCTGCTGCCCACCCTGGCCGGAGAACATGAACACGATGCGGTGTTCACTGCTTGACGCCTCTCCCGCTGCGCCCGCATTCAGAGCCGCCTGATCGAGCTGGTCGGCTAATTCCACCGGATCGGATCCGACGAAACTTGTGCGATGTCTGAGAGCTGCTCGACCGGTTTGCAGGGTGTATGCGATATTTGCTGCGCTGTGCCTAACGTCGCTTCGGCGAATAAAGCTTGCCAGTTGCCGGAGCATTTCGGTTAGTGCAGACCCGCTTGCACCCGACACTGGAAAAACTTGAAGCCTGCGACCGCTTTGTTCACCACTCTGTGGCGGAGCCTCCTCCAGGATCGCATGCGCATTCGTGCCACCAATGCCAAATGAGCTGACCCCGCCGCGCCGTGGCTCACCACCTTTGGGCCAAGCGGTGCAGGTCTTGTTTACGAACACCGGGCTCTCCTTGAAGTCGATATTTGGGTTGGGCTCATCGAGATGCAGGCTGGCGGGAAGGACGCCCTTGTTCAGCATTGTGGCGAGCTTAATCAATCCCGTTACACCCGCTGCGGCGTCGAGATGGCCAACATTTGTCTTCACAGAACCTATTGCGCAGAATTGTTTCCTCGCGGTGTGGGAACGGAAGGCCTTGGTTAGGCCGGAGATTTCGATGGGGTCTCCAAGATAGGTTCCCGTACCATGCGCTTCGACGTAACCAATGGTGTCCGCAGAGACCTCAGCATCGGTGAGGGCGGCCTGGATCACCGCAGCCTGTCCGTCGGCGCTGGGGGCGGTGAACCCTACCTTGGCGGCGCCATCATTGTTGATGGCGGTCCCCTTTATCACTGCCCAGATATAGTCGCCGTCTCTACAGGCGTCGCTCAGCCGCTTGAGGACAACGACCGCTGCTCCGCTGCCTCTCACGGTTCCCTGTGCTTTAGCATCGAACGCACGGCAGTGGCCGTCAGGGGACAAGATATGGCCTTGTTGATGGAGATAGCCTTTTCCATGGGGCAGGGAAATCGATGCACCGCCTGCCAGCGCCATGTCGCACTCATTGCCGCGCAGGCTCTGGCAAGCGAGGTGGACAGCAACCAGCGAAGTGGAACAGGCCGTCTGAACTGACACGCAGGGGCCGGTCAAGTTGAGCTTGTAGGCAATGCGCGTCGCCGTGAAATCGTGGCCATTAAGAATGCGGATCTGCAACTTCTCTGAATCCAGCAGGTCGCGGCCTGCTTCACGTTCAGCGAGATAGTGGTTGGCCCCCACGCCGGCAAAGACACCAACTCGGCCTTCTGCGTTCTCGCGCGATCCGTATCCCGCATGGTCGAGCGCCTGGTACGCCGTTTCCAGCAGGATCCGCTGTTGCGGGTCCATCCACGCTGCTTCCTTAGGCGAGAGACCGAAAAACGCTGCATCAAACAGATCAACTTCGCTGATAACGGCTTCGCGCCTCACATAATTAGGCTTGCCAAAGGTATTGGGATCAACGCCGGCTTCTCGCAACGTCTGTTCATCCAAGTCTGCGATGGACTCTATGCCACCGACCAGATTGTTCCAGAATTGATCGACGTTTTCCGCTCCCGGGAACTTGCCCACCATGCCGATGATCGCGACAGCATTGCCGTTCTGTTCGAGCTTGCTTTCGCTTGCGGCCACGCCAATTGGTTTCTTTTGATACTGAGTGAGGCGAGGGGCGTCTGAAATTGCGGCTAAGTGCGCTGCGAGCGTTCTTATGGTGGGGTGCTCGAAAAGACTCAGAATCTTGCAATCAATGCCCAAACG
>NZ_RZRY01000053.1:0-17136 GCF_003998035.1 Mesorhizobium sp. M2A.F.Ca.ET.039.01.1.1
ATCAAAAGCGAGGGCCAGAAAGTCCAGGACACGGTCTCGCGGGCGAAGGCGGCAAGCCTGTCCGGCTCGCCATGGGTGAATTGCGCATAGCGCTGGGCAACACCGGCCTTGACCGCGAAATAGACGAAATGCACCAGCGCCAGCGTCTTCACGGTCGCGAAATAGACGGCGACATCGTTGGGCGGGAGGTAGGCGCCCACCATCAGCACGTCGGCATTGGTGAGCAGGAAGAAGAAGCCCTCGACCAGGAAGATCGGCAGCGAGACAAGGATCCATTGCCCGAAATGCACCGTCATCGGCCCGGGCGGGACTTTCTTGTCCATGCGAGAGGTGACGGCCATCAGCTGGCCGAGCGTCGTGACATAAGTGGCGGCGATCGAGGCGAAGATCGCGGTCTTGGCGTCCGGCACATAATGCAGGCCAAGCATCAGCGCCATGAAAGCCAGGATCAGCACCGGCCGCACCAGATAGGTGGGCGAGAGCGCCAGCAGCGCCCAGGAATTGGCGCGCGCCAGCCCTTGCAGGAGGTCGCCGAGCGCGATCATCGGCAGGCAGATGACGCCGAGGATGAATGGGATGACGTAGTAGTTCTCGATCCAGTCCGAGGCGAGCCACACGCCAAGCGCGCCGAGACCGGCGATCAGCGTCGAGGCGACGAGCACGAACAGGCGGCTGGCAAGCACGATGCCGCGCAGCTCGGCCAGCATGCCGCGCTCGCGATACTCCGGAATGAAACGGATGACGGAGGTGTGGAAGCCAAGGCAGGCGAGATTGCCGACGATGACCATCGTCACCCAGACCAGCACCGAGATGCCGTATTCGAATGACCCCATCCAGCGCGCCATCAGCACCTGGCTGACAAAGGCGATCGAGGCGCTGATGATGCGGATGGAAAAGGCGATCAGCGACATGCGCCCGGCTTCGCCGCGCGCATCGGCGGTGAAGAGGATGGCATCGATGCGGCCAAGCAGCGGCCGCATGCGCAGCGCCCAGCGCTGCGGCAAGAACCGCCCGGCAGTCGTTGCCGCGGAAAAGCGCACCCAAAACTCTCCGTTTTCCGCCTTTTTCCAGCGTTCGGGTCTATCCGAAACACCTTAAGAAAGGGTGGGTGGAGAGCTTCCTTCTCCCCGTCACTATAGGGGGAGGTGAGGAGTGGTCCGCGCAGCGGACGAAAAGCCAATTGCTTGGCTTTTCGAATGACGAACGCCTGCAGGCGGATAAGGGGCAGCGCCGGCCACGGAAATTGGGATGAATGACGTGTCGAAGAGGTTCTTTGCGGAAGAGTTCCGAAACATAGTGATCATCTCCTGTCAGATAAGAGGGACGGCCAATCGCAATCGTTGGCGCCGCCCCTCATCCGGCCCTTCGGGCCACCTTCTCCCCGTGAAACGGGGAGAAGGAAGAGGCGCTCTTACATCCCCTTCATCGCATCGCACGAGACGCTCGGGTTCATGTCGGCGAAGGCGCCGGTCGGGTTCTGCTTCCAGGCCCAGACATGCAGCTCGTAGAACGGGCCGAGGCCGTAGCGGTTGGGCGCGGTGTTGAAGTTGAACAGATGGCCTTCGAGCGATGCCGGGCCTTTCGACGTGATGTATTCGACGGCGATCAGCCTCAGCGTGCCGTCGGCCATCGGCTCGTACATGACGGCTTCCGGCTTGGCGACGTCGACGGCATCGTCCTTCAGATAGGCGGCGTTGACGTAGTGGATGCCCATGGCGCCGCCGGTGAGGCCGCTGGCGCAGGGGATCGGCGCATAGCCTTCGGCCTTCGCCACCGCGACGTCCTCGAAGCGGCTGTCGAGCGCCCGCACCTTGTCGGCCAGCGGGTTGACGGTTTCGGCCATGGCGGCGCCCGCCATCAGCAGGGTGATCGCGGCAGAGGCGCCGACAAGGCACCTGGTCCAATTGCGAATGGTCATTTCATGTCTCCATGCGGTTGAGGCGCGCAACGGTGGGCCGGCCCGCCAAGGCCAACTCCGGGCGCCGGCGAAGCTTGTCGTTAAAAGGATGGATACTGATCCCTACGAGGCGGGATCAGCGGTGATGCCACCAATATTCCCAGTATTCGCGCGGCATCTCCCGCTCATCGAGGCCGATGTCGCGTCTCAGGTAATCGTCCTGAGGCGGCAGAAGGCGGCGCCGGTTTCGCAACGGCGAAAGCAGCGCCGACAAGGCCCGTCGCATGAAGCCGCGCCGTGGCGGGAGGTAATCCGCCGCGGCGGGTACACTCTCGCTGTCCGGCACGGCGTCAGGTCCGCCGGCGACGGGTATGGTCTGCCCGACACGGTCTTCCCCGTCAGCGATAAAAGTAGGGGTCGAGGACCCGCACCTCCGTGATCTTATCGACAGGAAGCGCATTCTTTTGCGCGGTGCTGCGGATCGCCTCCGGCGAGGGCGCGTCGTAGATGCAGAAGCTCTTGCCCTTGTCGGGCGAGACGAAGGATTGCACCCAGGTGACGCCTTTCTCGGCGTTGCGGGCGATGACGCCGCCCATCGCGGTGGCGCCGGCATCGTTCATCGGCACATGCAGGCCCTCCGGGAAGGTGCGTTCAACGAGATAACGTGGCACGATCGTCTTTCCTTTCGTGATTGGATTGCAAGTTTCCACGCAATTCCGGACGGAAGGCCACGGCGAAGTCGCCGAGCCAACCGCTACGCAGTTTTCCCGGAATTGCTCCGTGCTCGTTTCGAGCAAGGCGGATACCACCATTTCGGGAAAGGCCATGCATCGGAGCCATTCCCCATATTGCCCGGGACGATTCCCTATCTTTGGGACGTTTTATGTGGAAGATGGCACTTGAATGTGTGGAAAGTCACATTTTAGGACTGTCTCCCACGCTATCGCGGCGGCGATCCGCCACGATGGAATTTCAATTTCGCGAGAGAGCGATGATGCTTCTGGAACGGCAGCCGCAGCTGCAGCAGATGGATGCCCTGTTGGCGGACGCAATCGGGGGCCGCGGCCGCATCGTGGTCGTCTTGGGCGAGGCCGGCGCCGGCAAGACGGCGCTGGTCGAGGCGTTCGCGAGCCGGCTGGATGATGGCCTGACAATGCTTCGCAGCGCCTGCGAGGACCTCTCCATTCCCGATCCGCTGGGGCCTCTTCACGATCTGGCCCGCGACGCGCATTGGGAACTGCCGCGGGTGCTCGACGACCGCCAGGTGCAGCGGCTGCCCTTGTTTTCCGAGGCGCTCGACGTCTTCGAGGCGAAAGGCCCGTGCCTGCTCGTCATCGAAGACCTGCACTGGGCGGACGACGCGACGCTCGATTTCGTGCGCTTCCTCGGCCGGCGCATCGCCAACACCCACATCCTGCTTCTGATCACGGCGCGGACCGACCGCAGCGAAGGACAGATGCGCGTGCGCCGGGCGCTCGGCGAGATCCCGGCCGGCAATGTCGTGCGTATCGACGTGCCGCTGCTCAGCGAAAGCGCCGTGCTGTCGCTGGCCGCAACCGCCGAGCGCGACGGCGAGGCGATCTACCGGGCAAGCGCCGGTAACGCCTTCTTCGTCACCGAGCTGCTCGCCGCCGAAGGCGATGGCGCCTTGCCGGCAAGCGTGCGCGACGCCGTGCTGGCGCGCGCCGAAAAACTGTCGCCGGGCGCGCGCTCGATGCTCGACGCCGTCTCGGTGTTTCCGCGCCGCGCCGACGCCTGGGCGCTGAGCGGCCTTTGCGGGATTGCCGCCGCCGGCCAGCTCGCCGAATGCGTCGCCAACGGCCTGCTCGAGGATTTCGGCGACGGCTATGCCTTCCGGCACGAGATCGCCCGCACGGCCATCGAGATGGCGCTGACGCCAAGCAAACGGCGCGAATACAATGAACGCGCCCTGGCAGCCTTGCGCGAAAACCCGCAAGTGGCCACTGCCAGGTTGGTGCATCATGCCGTGGAAGCGCAGAACCTGGAGGTGGTGCGCGAGCTCGCGCCGGCGGCGGCGCGCGAGGCTTCGCGGGTCGGCGCGCATCGCGACGCGGTGGGCTATTACGAGGTTGCCCTGCGCTATGCGGATATGCTGCCGGTCGACAAGCGAGCCGAGCTCTATGAGGGCCATGCTTTCGAGTGCCACCTGATCGGCCGCGTCGAGGCGGCGATGGAAGCGCAGGGCCAGGCGCGCCAGTTGCGCCAGGCGCAGGGCGATCGGGTCAAGGAGGGCGACGGTCTACGCTGCCTGTCGCGCTTTGCCTACCTGCTCGGCGATCGCGAGGCCGCGGACCGGTTCGGAGCGCAGGCCGTGGAGCTTCTGGAGACAGCGCCTGACGGCCCTGAACTCGCCATGGCTTATTCCAACCTCTCGCAGCTGGCGATGCTCGCCGAACGGCTCGAGGACACGCTCATGCTCGGCGGCAAGGCCGTGGAGCTGGCGGAGCGGCTCAACCGGCCGGATATTCTGTGTCATGCGCTGAACAATGTCGGCGCCGCCGGGCAATGGCTGGACTTCGCCAAGGGGCGGCGCGATCTCGCCCGCAGCCTGGGAATCGCATTGTCGGGAAACTTCCAGGAACATGCGGCGCGCGCCTTCACCAACTGCGCCTGCGTCGAGATGAACAGGCTCAACTTCAAGGAGGCGTCCTCGTTGCTGGAGCGCGGCATCGGCTACTGCGTCGAGAACGATCTCGCGACATGGCGCGACTACATGCGCGGCGTGCAGGCGCAGCTGCTGCTGAGGCTCGGCCTCTGGGACGACGCCGCGGCGGTGGCGCATGAGGTTGTCGATGATGAAGCAACGACGCCGTTGGTACGCTATCCATCGCTCGTCGCGCTGGCACGCTTGCGCATCCGCCGCGGCGACCCGTCGGCTGAGCCGATCGTGGAAGAGATGAGGCAGTTCCTGGACAAGGGCATGGAACTGCAACGGCTTGTGCCTTTTGCCGAGGTGATGGCCGAGCTGGCGTGGCTGGGCGAGGGCGACAGGGATGAAGCGCTGCATCTGATCGCCCTTGCCGAAGGCCTCGCGCCGACGCGGGCGGTGTTCGGCGGGCTGGCGGCCTGGCGGCGGCTTTTGTTGCCGGAATGCGATCCCGGCGAGACCGACAGCATGGCCGAGCCGCATCGCCTGCAATTGATCGGCGACTGGCGCGCCGCCGCTGCGCTTTGGGCGAGGATGGGCGCCCCTTTCGAACGGGCGCTCGCCTTGCTGCAGGGCGACGAGGCCGCGCAGCGTGAAGCGCTGGATATTTTCGAGGCGCTCGGCGCAAGACCAGTAGCGCAGCATGTGCGCGGCCTGCTGCGGCAGAGCGGCGTGGGCCGTATTGCCAGAGGTCCAAGGCAGGCGACGCGCGCCAACCAGGCCGGCCTTACGCAGCGCCAGATGGAGGTCCTGCAGTTGATCGAACGAGGCTTCTCCAACAAGAAGATCGCCGCGCATATGGCGATCTCGCCGAAGACGGTCGATCACCACGTTTCGGCGGTGCTCGGGAAACTGGAAGCCGTCTCGCGCGGCGAAGCAGCGGCCGCGGCGCGCGCGTCGGGGCTGGTGTAAGGTTGGTGCGTTCCCCGACACAAGGATTTTGAAAAGTTGCCGTTTGTCTTGGTGCAAGATTCTCCGTTCATTTCCGTGAAATCAGCGCAACGCCGGAGATTGGTTGAAGCCGCCCCAACCGCGTCATTCTATGGCGGAGCAAGGAGCGAAGCGACGCGCGCAGACCATAGAATCCATTCCGTGACTTGGAAGCGTTGCTGCTGCGGCGCAGAGTTCTGCTCCGTTGCACGTCGAGGCGAAGATAACGGCATGGATTCCAGGGTCTTCGCGACGGAGCTTCGCTCCTGCTTCGCCCTGGAATGACGATCGCGATGGGCGTTTCGGCCAATCTCCAAGGCATGCCGCCTGCCGACGCAGAGGGAGCCGACCGGTCAAAATCCCTGTGCTGGGGAATTAGTTGCTAGGGAAGCCTGACTCGGCGTTCTACCGGGATCGCGGAATGGCGGCGCTGCCCCTCATCCGCCCTTCGGGCACCTTCTCCCCGTATAGTGACGGGGAGAAGGAAGACTGCGTCAGGCGAAGGCGCCGTGGCAGTGCTTGTATTTCTTGCCGGAGCCGCAGGGGCAGGCTTCGTTGCGGCCGACCTTGCCCCAGGTCGCGGGGTTCTTCGGGTCGCGGTTTTCCGGAGCGACAACGGTATTCGAATCCTGGCGCAGGAGAAGCGCGGTTTCGCCGCCCTGGAAATCGTCCTCGCCGGTGGAGCCGTCGATATGGCTGCCGAACATCTCGGGCGCCTCGGGCGGCGGCGCGTCCGCAGCCTCGCGCACCAGCTCGACGCGCATCAGCTGCGCGGTGACGGCTTGGCGCAAATTGCCCAGCATGCCCTGGAACAGCTCGAAGGCTTCGCCCTTGTATTCCTGCAGCGGGTCGCGCTGGGCGTAGCCGCGGAAGCCGACGACCGAGCGCAGATGATCGAGATTGACGATATGCTCGCGCCACAGATGATCGAGCGTCTGCAACACCACCGAACGCTCGACATAATTCATCACGTCGGGGCCGAAGCGATCGGCGCGCTCCTTGGCGGCGGCATCGGCCGCGGCCGTGATGCGCTCGCGGATGTCGTCCTCGGCGATGCCCTCTTCCTTGACCCATTCCTCGATCGGCAGGTCGAGGTTGAGGTATTGCCCCACCTCTTCCTTGAGGCCGGCGACGTTCCATTGCTCGGCATAGGCGTTTTCGGGGATGTTCTTGGCGACGATCTCCTCGATGACGCCTTCACGCATCTCGGTGATCGTCTCCGACAGGCCTTCGCCGTCCATCAGCTCGATGCGCTGCTCGAACACCACCTTGCGCTGGTCGTTCGAGACGTCGTCATACTTCAACAGATTCTTGCGGATGTCGAAGTTGCGCGCCTCGACCTTCTTCTGCGCCTTCTCCAGCGCCTTGTTGATCCAGGGATGGATGATCGCCTCGTCTTCCTTGAGGCCGAGCTTCTGCAGCATGCCGTCCATGCGCTCGGAGCCGAAGATGCGCATCAGGTCATCCTGCAGCGACAGGAAGAATTTCGAGCGGCCCGGATCGCCCTGACGGCCGGAGCGGCCGCGCAACTGGTTGTCGATGCGGCGCGATTCGTGGCGCTCGGTGGCCAGAACGTAAAGGCCGCCGGCGGCCAGCGCCTTTTCCTTCAGGCGTTCGACATCGTCGATGATGGCCTTTTCCCGCGCCTCGCGCTCGGGGCCGGCCGGCATGTCGCCAAGCTCCTCGGCGATGCGCATCTCGGCATTGCCGCCGAGCTTGATGTCGGTGCCGCGGCCGGCCATGTTGGTGGCGATGGTGATGGCGCCGGGCTTGCCGGCCTGGGCGACGATGGACGCCTCGCGCTCATGGTGGCGAGCGTTCAGCACTTCGAAGTCCTTGATGCCTTCCTTGCGCAGGCGCTCGGCCAGTTGCTCGGATTTCTCGATCGAGGTGGTGCCGACCAGGATCGGCTGGCCGCGGTCGCGCGCGTCCTTGATTTCCTTGACGATCGCCTTGTATTTCTCGTCGACCGTACGGTAGACCTCGTCGTCCTCGTCCTTGCGGGCGACCGGCAGGTTGGTCGGGATCTCGGTGACTTCGAGATTGTAGATGTTGGCGAATTCCTCGGCCTCGGTCAGCGCCGTGCCGGTCATGCCGGCGAGCTTCTTGTAGAGGCGGAAATAGTTCTGGAAGGTGACGGAGGCCAGCGTCTGGTTCTCCGGCTGGATCTGCACATGCTCCTTGGCCTCGAGCGCCTGGTGCAGGCCTTCCGAATAGCGGCGTCCTGGCATCATGCGGCCGGTGAACTCGTCGATGATGACGATCTCGCCGTTGCGCACGATGTAATCGCGATCCTTCTGGAAGAGCAGATGCGCCTTCAGCGCGTTGTTGACGTGGTGGACGATGGCGACATTCTCGACGTCATAGAGCGACTCACCTTTGAGCAAGCCCGCCGCTGTCAGCATGTTTTCGAGCTTCTCGGTTCCTTCCTCGGTGAAGATCGTCGTCTTCTGCTTCTCGTCGACCTCGTAGTCGGCCGGGCCGAGCTTCAGCATGAAGGCGTCGATGGTGTTGTACATTTCCGAGCGGTCCTCAAGCGGACCGGAAATGATCAGCGGCGTGCGCGCCTCGTCCACCAGGATGGAATCGACCTCGTCGACGATGGCGTAGGAGTGGCCGCGCTGCACCATCTGCGAGCGCTCATACTTCATATTGTCGCGCAGATAGTCGAAGCCGAGCTCGTTGTTGGTGGCGTAGGTGACGTCGCAGGCGTAGGCCTCGCGGCGCTCGTCGTCGGAAAGGCCGTGGACGATGATGCCGACGGTCAGGCCGAGGAATTTGTAGACGCGGCCCATCCATTCGGCGTCGCGCTTGGCGAGGTAGTCGTTGACGGTGACGACATGCACGCCCTTGCCGGCGAGCGCGTTGAGATAGACCGGCAAGGTGGCGACCAGGGTCTTGCCCTCGCCGGTGCGCATCTCGGCGATGCCGCCATTGTGCAGCACCATGCCGCCGATCAACTGGACGTCGAAAGGCCGCATGCCGAGCACGCGGCGGGCCGCCTCGCGCACCGTGGCGAAGGCCGGGACCAGCAGGTCGTCGAGCGAAGCGCCGTTAGCGAGATCCTGGCGGAATTTCTCCGTGCGCCCGGCAAGCTCGGCGTCGGAAAGCGCCCGCATCTCGTTTTCCATGGCGTTGATGGCCTCGACCCTAGGTCGGGTCGACTTGACGCGCCGGTCGTTGGAAGAACCGAAAACCTTACGGGCGAGACCGCCGAGACTGACCATCCAATGGTCCTTTCGATAGCAATTTTGGCCGTTTGCGACAGGCGCCTGGCGGGCCCATCAAATCCGCGTGAATGCGGACAAACGCAAAAAGCGCCCGGAAAACGGTTCTGGACGCCAAGTCGTTGGACAGATAAGAGGGGGCTCAATCGATGTCAACGCCGCGTTAGCCCTATGGGCAGCGCCAAATTCCGCCACAATTCGACTGATCTGGAACCCTTCCGCTCACGCGATCCTCATTGGCAATCCCATTGGAGTTATCTTGATGCCCCTGTCGTTCCGCCGCGCCTCGCTCGCCAGCCTCGGTCTGGCCTTCGGGCTCTCGGCTCTTAGCCTGTCGCCGCTGATGGCGCAGGAGACCAAGCCCGCGGATGCCACCGCGCCTGCCACCGCTCCCGCCGCGCCGGTCGATCCCAATGCCGTGGTCGCCACCATCAATGGCGAGAAGCTGACCGAGGCCGATCTTCAGCTCGCCGAAGGCGAACTCTCGCAGCAGTTCGCGCAGCTGCCGCCCGATCAGCGCCGCGCGGCCGCCCTTTCGGCGGCGATCGAAATCCGCGTCATGGCCAAGAAGGCGGTCGACAGCGGCCTTGACAAGGACGCCGACTTCCAGCGCCGCATGGCTTTCCTGCAGGCGCGCGCGCTGCATGGCGAGGTCGTCGAGAAGGAAGTGGTCGACAAGGTCACGGACGCCGAAGTCCGCGCCCGCTACGACCAGGAGATCGCCAACACGCCGCCAGTCAACGAAGTGCATGCGCGTCACATCCTCGTGAAGACGAAGGAAGAGGCCGAGGCGATCATCAAGCAGCTCGACGGCGGCGCCGACTTCCAGAAGCTCGCCAACGAACACACCAACGACCCCTCGGGCAAAACCAGTGGCGGCGATCTCGGCTGGTTCGGACCGGGCCAGATGGTGCCGGAATTCGACAAGGCGGCCTTCGCGCTCGACGTCGGCAAGTACACCAAGGAGCCGGTGCAGACGCAGTTCGGCTGGCACGTCATCAAGCTCGAGGACAAGCGCGCCAAGCAGCCGCCGGCCTTCGACGACGTCAAGGACCAGGCCAAGCAGGCGGTAATCCGCGACAAGTATTTCGCCATGGTGAAGGACCTGCGCGCCGCCGCCAAGGTCGAGATCTCGGACGAGAAGCTCAAGAAGGACGTCGACACGCTGGAAGCGGGCAAGTAATCCGCTGTCGGCCTGATTATCCTGAAAAGGGCGCCATGCGGCGCCCTTTGCTTTTGGCTCAGGCGGTCAGTATCCCCCGCGTGATGTAGCCAACGGCCGCGCGGATCGCCGCCACGTCCTCGTCGAGCCGTCCGGTCAGCAGATGCCGCCAGGCGTAGGACGCAATCAGATCGGCGACGATCCCGGCATCGACATCGGCCGCCACCTCGCCCCGCGCCTTGGCGCGCTCGATGATCCGGCCGGTATGGCTGCGGCGTTCCTTCGAATACTCGGCAAGCACGGCCGCGGCTGCCTCGTCCGACTGCGCCTCCGCGATCAGCGAGCTGTAGATGTTGCCCGACGGGGTGTCGCGCCAATGGGCGAAGAGATTTTCGAGAAAGCCGGCCAGGTCGTCCTCGACGTTTCCGGTGTCGGGTGTCTCGACATGCTTCTGCCTCTGGTAGATCTCGATCAGCAGCGCCGCCTTGCTTGGCCACCAGCGATAGATGGTCGGCTTTCCCGCCCGCGCCCGCCGGGCGACGGCCTCGATCGAAAAGCCGGCGTAGCCCGCCTCGCGCAGCACGGCTTCGGCCGCCTCGATGATGGCATCGGCGCTCTCTGGATTGCGTTTCGCGCCGATCGACTTGCGCCCGCGAGCGGCGGCTTCGCCCATCGATGTCTTCCTTAGCCGGTGAATCTGTCGTCGATCATATTGGCTTCGCGGGCGAAACAAAACGACCCGTTTCAGACTGCGAGCCCTTCGGCCAGGGCGATCAGGCGCGGCCAGAACGCCCTTGCGCCGGGACCCGCTATCGGGCAAACCGGCCTTCCTTTCGCTTCATTGCCGTTCCGGGGTTCCGATGTCCGCTACGATCTCGCCGCTCGCACCGAAGAAATATCCCAAGATGCCGGTCATCGAGGGTGTGCGCATCGCGACGGCCGAAGCGGGCATCAAATACCGGAATAGAACCGACCTCCTCGCCATGGTCTTCGATCCGGGCACGGCTGTCGCCGGCGTGTTCACCAGGTCGAAATGCCCGTCGGCGCCGGTCGACTTCTGCCGCCAGAACCTGCCTGCCGGCAAGGCGCGCGTGCTGGTGGTCAATTCCGGCAATGCCAACGCCTTCACCGGCAAGAAGGGCAAGATCTCGACCGCGCTGACCGGCGAGGCGGCGGCGAAGGCCGCCGGATGTTCCGAGAGCGAGGTGTTCCTGGCCTCGACCGGGGTCATCGGCGAGCCGCTCGACACCACCAAATTCAGCCATCTGCTCGCCGGCCTGGTCAAGGACGGAAAGCCCGATCTGTGGACCGAGGCGGCAAAGGCCATCATGACCACCGACACCTATCCGAAGGTGGCGACGGCGACTGTCAAGCTCGGCGATGTCGACGTCACCATCAACGGCATCGCCAAGGGCGCCGGCATGATCGCGCCCGACATGGCGACGATGCTTTCCTTCATCGCCACCGACGCGCCGATCGCGGCGCCCGTGCTGCAGGACCTGTTGTCGCGCGGCACGGCCAAGACCTTCAACGCGGTAACCGTCGACAGCGACACCTCGACCAGCGACACGCTGCTCATCTTCGCCACCGGCAAGGCGGCTGCCCGCGGCGCGCCGGCGATCAGCGATGCCAAGGACGCGCGGCTCGGCGCGTTCCGTCAGGCGCTCGGCAAGGTGCTGAAGTCGCTGGCGCTGCAAGTGGTGCGCGACGGCGAGGGCGCACGCAAGCAGGTCGAGGTCACGGTGACCGGCGCCAAATCGGCGCGTTCGGCCAAGCGCATCGCGCTTTCGATCGCCAATTCGCCGCTGGTCAAGACGGCCGTCGCCGGCGAGGACGCCAATTGGGGCCGCGTCGTCATGGCCGTCGGCAAGGCCGGCGAGCCGGCCGACCGCGACCGGCTGTCGATCTGGTTCGGCGACAATCGCCTGGCGCATGAGGGCGAGCGCGATCCGGCCTATTCGGAGGAAGCGACGTCTGCCTATATGAAACGCGACGACATCCGCATCCGCGCCGATATCGGCATCGGCCGCGGCAAGGCGACGGTGTGGACCTGCGACCTCACCAAGGAATATGTCGCCATCAACGGCGACTACCGGAGCTGATGGCGCCGGTGTCCAGGCATCCGGCAAGCGTGCTGGCGGTCGTGCGCCGCTACGAGGCGGCGGGCTTTCGCGCCTGGCCGGCGGCGGCCGTCCATTATGACGGGACTTGGGTGGTGCGGCTGACCGCCGGGCATCCGGCCAAGCGCCTGAACTCGGTCAATCCGCTCGATCCGGGCGACACGTACGCCATCGAGGAGCGCATCGGCCGCGCCGCGCGCCGCTTCGATGCCTATGGCAGGCCGCTGACCTTTCGCATGTCGCCGCTGTCGGGACAGGTGCTGTCCACGCATCTCGACAAGGCCGGCTGGAACAGGTTCGACGAATCCATGGTCATGCGGCTGCCGCTCAAGGACCTCGAGCTCGGCGCGGCCATGGACCAGATACCGCTCAAGGACATCAGCCGTTTCATCGGCGCGTCGCTGAGGACCAGCGGCTCGGACGCCTCGCTGCGGCCCGGCCTGTCGGAGGTCATCGGCGCCATTCAGCCCGAAGCCGGGCTGTTCGCGCTGGAGGACGGCAATGAGCCGCTGGCGACGCTGATCTGCGTCCATGATGGCGACCTTGCCGGCCTGTTCGAGGTCGCCACCGAAAAATCGGCGCGCAAACAGGGCCATGGCCGCAATCTCATCCTGTCGGCGCTGAAATGGGCGCGGCTGCGCGGCGCGCGCGAGGCCTGGCTGCAGGTCGAGGCCGGCAATCTACCGGCGCTCTCGCTCTATCGGTCGCTCGGCTTCGAGGAAGTCTACCGCTACCACTATCGACGGCCGCCGGGCGCATGAGCGAGGTGAAGCCAGCCGGAAAGCGCCTGCTGCTGGTCGCCGCCTGCGCGCTGGTCGATGCCGACCGGCGCGTGCTTCTGGCGCAGCGCCCGGAGGGCAAGCAGCTTGCCGGCCTGTGGGAGTTTCCTGGCGGCAAGGTCGAGCCCGGCGAGACGCCTGAGGAGTGCCTGGTCCGCGAGCTGCATGAGGAACTCGGCATCGAGACCGAAATTCCGTGCCTGGCGCCGCTCACCTTCGCCAGCCATTCCTATGACGATTTCCATCTGCTGATGCCGCTTTATGTCTGCCGCCGCTTTCGCGGGATCGCGCAACCCAGGGAAGGGCAGGGGCTGAAATGGGTCAGACCGCGGCAGATGCGCGACTATCCGATGCCGCCGGCCGACGCACCGCTCATCCAGTTCCTGATCGATCTTTTGTAATTTCGCGACCTGCCTTCGCGGCCATTCACGTTTGCCGAAAGCGTCGTTTCCGGAGCTGCTTTAGCCAGCGTTAATGGAAGATTTATCTCGACGTGAAAAATTGCTCGAGGCCGTTTCGCGCGGCAACATCGTTGATGACCGGGAACAACGGCATGAGCCTTGAAAGAGAGTGGGACTCGATCCGGCCCGACCGAGGCTTCCGCGCCGCGGATGCCGGCATGGGCATCCTGCGAGTGACGCTTCTCTTCGGCTCGGCCGCCGTGGCGCTGGCGCTGATCGCGACGCCTTTCCTGGACAGCCAGACGCGATCGCAGGGCGCCCGCGACGGCTTGGCTGTCGGGCTCGACACGACAGCGACCGGATCGATCGGCCATCGCACCAATACATACACGGTGCGCCGCAGTGTGCTGCAGCCGATGCCCAGTTCAATCTGCGTCATCCGCAATGACGGCAGCCGCAGCGGCGAGTGCTGACATGGTTAATGATTTTTTGGGACACCGGCATTTCACTCGCTGTTAAGCTTTCGCCGTTAACCTTTCTTAACGGGTAGGACATTAGAATTTCTGCATAAGGGATGGATGGCCATGAAAAACCTGCTGCAGCAATTCGTAAGGGATGAGACCGGCGCCACGGCCATCGAATATGGCCTGATCGTTACCGTGCTGTCGCTTACCATCATCGGCGGCGTAAGCAGGGCAGCGGATGCGCTCCAATGGCTGTTCAGCGACAACAGCAGCAGGCTGGTCCAGGCCTTCTCCCACTGACGAAACCGGTCGGGCAATCAGAGACGCAGTCAGCTCTTCGGCGGGTTCTCCAGGATCGCCTTCAGCGATAGCTTGGCTGATCCAGGCTTGAGCGGCTTTTGCTGCGAGGCGTCGGGCGCCCAGCCGGACATCCAGACAACCGGAAAGCTTGCGCGGATGCGGCCGTCCGGGTCCGAGAACCGTTCGGCATAGATTTCGGCCGCGCGGGCAAACAAACGCCTGCTGCCGGGTCGCCGGCTGCGGTCGATGAGCGGGCTGGTTTCGCCCACGGCGCGCAGGTCGGCGGCGAGATCGAACAGCGTGTCGTAGCGCACGGCGACCGTTTCGACATCGGCGACAGGCAATGCCAGGCCGGCGCGCTGCAACAGCCCGCCCGCATCGCGCACGTCGGTGAAGGGAAGGATGCGCGGGCTCGCGCCGCCGTAAAGCTCGGTCTCGGCCGTCAGCATGCTTTCGCGCAACTCGGCGAGCGTACCCGCGCCGGCGAGAGCGCCAAGGAAAAGCCCGTCCGGTTTCAGCGCCCGGCGGATTTGCGCCAGCACGCCGGGAATGTCGTTCATCGCGTGCAGCGACAGCAGGGAGACGACGAGGTCGAGGCTGCCGTCCTCGAACGGCACGGTCTCCGGCGGCGCTACCAGCCCCGGGCCGCCGGCCAGAAGCGCCTCGTCCATCTCGACGCGGACTATTTCGCCGACCTTGCCGCTGGCTGCGAGCACGTCGGCCGCCGCCGACGTCTGGCAAAACAGAGCGGCGGCCTTGCCGAAGCGGCGCTCGACGGCACCCAGCCGGTCGGCAAGGTCTTCGGCCGCTCGCCGCATCAGGAAATCGGCACCCTCGACGGGGCGGGCGAGGGCCCGGCGCTTGTGCGCGAGCCAGAGCTCAGTGTCGATCAAAGGCTGCAATCAAAAGCTTCCTGTTGTCCGCGCCCGCCGGAGTGGTGTTAATGTGGCGAGGGTTTCCTTTCACGTGGCCGATCCGGTGCACAAGATCAAGACCAGCGCGGTTCAGGACATGACGCGGCAGGCACTGGCCTGGCCGGCGCGTCTGTTGTTTCCGCCGGTTTGCGCCGGCTGCCGTCGCCATGTGTCGCAGCCCGGCGTCTTGTGCGGCGCCTGCTGGCCGAAGCTCAGGCTGCTGGAAAAGCCCTGGTGCCCGGTGATGGGCACGCCCTTCACCCACGACATGGGCGAGGGGTTTCTGTCGGCGGAAGCGATCGCCGATCCGCCGCCCTTCGAGCGGGCGCGGGCCGCTGTCATCTATTCGGGCGTCGCCCGGCAGATGGTCCAGGGGCTGAAATACCAGGACCGGACGGACCTGGCGCCCTGGATGGCGAACTGGATGGTCCGCGCCGGCGCGGAGCTGATTGCCGAGGCCGATCTGGTCGTGCCGGTTCCGTTGCACTGGCGGCGCTTCTTCCGGCGCCAGTTCAACCAGTCTGCGGAGCTTGGACGCGCCGTTGCAAAGCTCAGCGGGCTGCCATTCTCGCCATCCGCGGTCAAACGCGTGAAGCTGACGCGCCAGCAGGTCGGGCTCGAACGGCATGAGCGCGAGGAGAATGTGCGCGCCGCCTTTCGCGTGCTGCCCGACGCCGAGATCGAAATCGCGGGCCGCCGGGTGCTGGTCGTCGACGATGTCTACACCACCGGCGCCACGGTGAGGGCGGTCGCCAAGGCACTGAAGCGGGGCGGCGCCGGAGCGGTCGACGTGCTGACGTTCGCCCGAGTCCTGCCGGGGGACTTTCGGGCGGATGAGTCCGCGACTATATAGAAACCCAAACGTTGTTTTTGGTGCAGGTCGCTGCCATACAACCATTGGGCGACATGCACCGGCAGGATAGTGACCCATGGCCGATGTGACGATCTATACAAGGATGATGTGCGGCTACTGCAGCGCAGCCAAGCGGCTGCTCGACCGCAAGGGCGTGGTCTATACCGAGCACGACGCCTCGTTCTCGCCGGAACTGCGCCAGGAAATGATTTCCAAGGCGCATGGGCGAACCACTTTTCCGCAGATTTTCATCGGCGATACGCATGTCGGCGGCTGCGACGATCTCCATGATCTGGAGTCGCAGGGCCGGTTGGATGTGATGCTCGCCAACGGGAGATGATCATGGGTGTTTTCAAGGCCGCCGCCGTGCAGATGCGTTCGGGCACGAGCCCCGAACGCAACGCCGCCGACATGGAAATCCTGGTGCGCCAGGCCGCCGGCCAGGGTGCCACCTATGTCCAGACGCCGGAAATGACGGGTGCGCTGGTGCGCGACAAGGAAGCCGGCGCGGCCGCTTTCACCACCGAAGACAAGGACATTGTCGTCGCCACCGCGCGCAGGTTGGCTAAGGAGCTCGGCATCCACCTGCATATCGGCTCGACGGCGATCCGTCGCGCCGACGGCAAGCTCGCCAACCGCGCCTTCCTGTTTTCACCCGACGGCACGCTGATTGCCGGCTACGACAAGATCCACATGTTCGATGTCGACCTCGACAATGGCGAGAGCTGGCGCGAATCCGCATCCTACGAGCCGGGAACGGAAGCGGTCGTGACCGACGTCAAAGGGACGAAGCTGGGCTTTGCCGTCTGCTACGACCTGCGCTTCCCACAGCTGTTCCGCGCCGAGGCGATGGCCGGGGCGGAGGTGCTGACGGTGCCCGCCGCCTTCACGCGCCAGACCGGCGAGGCGCATTGGCATGTGCTGCTGCGCGCCCGTGCCATCGAGAACGGCGCCTATGTCATCGCTGCTGCCCAAGGCGGCCTGCATGAAGACGGCCGCGAGACCTATGGCCATTCGCTGATCGTCGATCCGTGGGGGCGCGTCATCGCCGAGGCCGCGCATAACGAGCCGGGCGTGATCCTTGCCGAGATCGATCCGGCGCAGTCGCTTGCGGCGCGCCGCAAGATCCCCAATCTCAGGAATGCGCGGGATTTCATCGTCAATGCCGGCGCAGGCGAAGCGCCGCGTCTCAGGGGTGCTGCCTCTTGATCCGCTTTTCCCTGATCTGCGAGCACGAGCACGAATTCGAAGCCTGGTTTCGCAGCAATGACGACTTCGACACCCAGAAGAAGCGCGGCTTCGTCGATTGCCCGAGCTGCGGCTCGCGCAAGATAGAGAAGGCGCTGATGGCGCCGGCCGTTTCGACCTCGCGCAGGCAGGAGAAAGTCGCTCTAGCGATGGGCGAGGCGCAGAAGCAGGCG
>NZ_RZRY01000540.1:0-4400 GCF_003998035.1 Mesorhizobium sp. M2A.F.Ca.ET.039.01.1.1
GATGCGCTTCAGCCGACGAACCATGAAGCGCGCGTGCCGGGTGGATTGGCGGTTGAGGAAGCCGATCACGACGGCATCGATGGCTTCGAGGTCGAGACGGCGGATCGCCAATGGCTCGAGTTCGGTAAAGCTCGCCTTCGACACCGAAGCGCCCTGCACTTCCAGCACCTGGGCCAGCATCGCGGCGGCGGCGTCGTCGAGCTCGCCGCGCCCGCCGGCGCAGAGCACTGCGATGCCCGAGCCGTCGGGCAAATCGACCTCCTCTTCCTCCACCTCGGCAGGCTTGGCTTCGCCAGGGTTTTTCTCGCTAGCCTTGTTTTTCTCGCTAGCCTTGTTTTTCTCGCCAGCCTTGCTGTCGGCTGCCTTCTCATCGGCAGCGGCCGCCTGCTCGCTTTCTTCCTCCTCGGCCTCCTGCTGGGCGCTGTCGTCGAGATTGGCGACCAGCGTCAAGGCGCTGTCGGCAAGCTGCCGGCGCTGCGCGTCATCCATGACGCCGCGCTCCCGGTCCTGCTCGCCGAGCAGCAGCGCGGGAATCGCCACCTTGCCGTAGAATTCGAACAGATACTTGTCCTCCAGCATCTCCTCGGCATGGTCGGTCGCCTCGTCCGGGTCGCCGGCCAGGAGCCGCTGGTAGAGCCTGGCATGCGGCTCCAGCACCGGCTCGTTGCCGAACAGGACGTCGAGGAACTCGAACTGCGGCACGTGCCGGCCGAGCACCACCAGGCAGACGGTGAGCGGCGTCGACAGCACCAGGCCGATCGGCCCCCACAGCCAGGTCCAGAAGATCGCCGCCACGATGATGGCCAGGGGCGACAAGCCCGTATGCGAGCCATAGAGCCACGGCTCGATGACATTGCCGGTGACGAGCTCCACGACGACGAACAGCGCGGCGGTCCACAACAGCAGCGACCAGCCGGGCGCCACGGCCAAGGCGAGGAACAGCGGCAGCAGCGCGCCGATGATCGGGCCGATATAGGGCACGAAGCGCAGTGCCAGCGCCAGCAGGCCCCAAAGCAGCGCGTTGGGGATGCCGAGCACCCAGAGCCCGATGGTGATGGGCACGGCGTAGATGATGTTGACCACCAGTTGCATCAGCAGATACTGGCCGACGCGCTTGCCGGCATCCTGCAGCGCCTGCGTGGTACGATGGAGGTCGCCATAGCCGACCAGCCGGATGAAGCGGTCGCGCAGGTCCTCGCGCTCCATCAGCATGAAAATGACGACGATGATGACGAGGCCGGCGGAGCCGAGCGGGCTGAGCAGCGGGCCGATCAGGTTCTGCAGCACCTCGAGCGGCTTTTCATGCGCGACGACCTCGACCGGGATCGGCTCGCGCTTCGGCGCCTGGGCGGCCGAGGGCAGCTGCGGCTCCTGGCGGTCGATCTCCTGGCCGACGCGCTCGATGACACCGCCGAGGCGCGAGATGATGCCGCCGCCGAGGCCGTTTTCCTTCAGCGCGCGGACCTTGGTCAGGATGTTGATCTGGTAGAGGGGGATGTTCTGGGCGAGGTCGCTGACCTGGGTGGCGACGACGAAGGAGAACAGCGAAAGGGCGGCGAAGGCGCCGGCGACGCTGGCGATGACAGCCGCGATGCGCGGAACCCCCGCGCGCTTCAGGGAGGACACGACAGGCGCGATGGCGAAGGTCAACAGAAGCGCGACGGCGATCGGCAGGAACACCTCGCGCCCGAAATAGAGCGCGGCCACCGTGACCACCACGCTCGCCACAGTCGGCAGCGCCGTGCGCGGATGGCCCCTGGACGCTGCGAGCAGGCCTTCCAGCCTCGGCTCCGACGCCCCGTTCCCGCGATTGGCCGCCACCATCGAGCCTCCATGCCGTCTGTCCGGCAATGATCCCAGATACTTCGCCGGCGTGCAACGCGCCGAAGCCCGGTCGGTTGCAGCTGCTCTAATAAATATCCGGGTTCATGAAGTTGCGGGGACGAAGTAAGGCGCTGGATTCGCCGCCTTGGTCCTGCCCATGCCCTGTCCGGGCTGCCAACCCTGGCAACTCGCCGGGAACATGGACCGCGCGAAATCGTTGTCTTGCCGAAGGGGCCTTGAAACTCAAGGAGGCAGCGATGAAAAAGCTTCTGCTTGCTTCGATGATCGCCATCGCCTCGGCGTTTGCGATCGCGCCGGCCAGCGCCGGCGGCGTGCAACTCGGTATCGGCATCGGTCCGGGCTATGATGACGACTACTACAACGATGACTACAGCCCATATTATCGCCATCACCGGTATTACCGGCACGTCTATGACGACGACTACTACACCCCATACCATCGTCGTTACGTGGTTCGGTATCACAACCGGTATGACGACAATTGCCGGGTCAGGATCGTGAAGCACTGGCGACATCATCACCGCGTCATTGAAAAGATCCGTATCTGCGAGCGCTGACCCGCAGCACCGGCCCAACTCCCGTGTGGGGAGATGGGCCGGACGCGACAGCAATGGCGTCGACCCTGGGCAATACCGGGTAGAACCTCTGGTCGCCGCGCCGTGGCAACGCTCCATGCCGCTGGCGGCGGCTTTCTCCTCCTCGATACTCCGGGAAATATTAGCGATCGGGAACATAGGCCTCCCGCCGCGCGTTACCCGATAATCAGCCTTCAGGAGGAGGTTGCCATGAAAAAACTTCTACTTGCTTCGGTGATCGCAGTCGCGTCGGCGGCGTCCACGGTAGCGCCGGCGGATGCGCACGGCTTCCTCGGTCTCGGTTTCGGTCCGTTCGGCGGCTCTCCGTTCTACGGCGGTCCGATGTATGGCGGTCCGTTCTACGACTATGGCGGCCGCTACTACGGCCCGCGCTACTACGACGACTATTATCCCAGCTACTACCGGCACCACAGGTATTACTACCGGCACCACTACAGGCACCATCACAGGCACCACCACAGGCACCACCACAGGCATCACCACGGGTACTATTACAAGTACTAGGCGGTGGGCGACTGGCGCACGGCAGAAGCGGCATTGACCAGACGCAAGCGTGGCCGCGCTTCGCGGTCGTCATCCTAGGGCGGAGCAAGGAGCGAAGCGACGCGCGCAGACCCTAGGATCCATGCAGTGCTGCCACGGCGCAGAATTCTGATCCGTGGCATTCCTCGGCCCACGTCACGGCATGGATCCTTGGGTCAAGCCCAAGGATGACGAAGATGGTTTGGGCCTCTTTCGCCAGCTTCGCGCAGCGCCTTGCAAATCCCCGCCAAAATGCCATCTAAATCACCGGCATCCAGGAGAATCACGTGACGCAGCGAAGCGGCAGCGCCGACCTGCCGCTGCATGGCGGGCGGGTCCCGAAATGGCTGGGCGAGCGCATGACCAAGCTCGGCGCGGTGCTGTGCGAGGCGATCATCCACCATTACGGCCGCGACGAGCTTTTGCGGCGGCTGGCGCATCCCTTCTGGTTCCAGTCCTTCGGCGCCGTGATGGGCATGGACTGGCATTCCTCCGGCATCACCACTTCCGTCATCGGCGCGCTGAAGCGCGGGCTGAACCCGATGGCCGGCGAGCTCGGCATCCATGTCTGCGGCGGGCGCGGCGCGCATTCGCGCAAGACGCCGGGCGAATTGCTGGCCATCGGCGAGCATGTCGGCCTGGACGGCGATGCGCTTGCCACCGCCAGCCGGCTGGTCGCCAAGGTGGACAGCGCCGCCGTGCAGGACGGCTACGACCTCTATCTGCACGGCTTCATCGTCGCCGATGACGGGCGCTGGGTGGTGGTGCAGCAGGGCATGAACGGCGATGCCCGCCAGGCGCGCCGCTATCACTGGCTGTCGGAAGGCTTGACCAGCTTCGTCGACCAGCCGCATGCCGCAATCGAAGGCGAGCGCCAGGGCGAGATCGTCAACCTGACCGACCGGCGCGCCGAAAAAGCCCGCGGCAGCCAGGTCGAGTTGCTCAAGACCATGAGCCCGGAAAAGATCCTGAACGAGCTTGCCGTGCTGGAGCCGCGGCCCGAGCCTGAACCGGCCGCGCAGCCGATGCTGCCTAACCTCATCATGCCCGCGCATCACGACGTGCGCGAGAGCGACATCGTCATGCGCCGCCTGCACGGCAACATCGCCTCGGCAATCGAAAGCGGCCCGAAGGATTTCCCCGAGCTGCTGCTGGTCCCCGGCGTCGGCCCGCGCACGGTGCGGGCGCTCGCCATGGTCTCCGAAGTGGTGCACGGCGCGCCCTACCGCTTCTCCGACCCGGCCCGCTTCTCGCTAGCCCACGGCGGCAAGGACCGCCACCCCTTCCCCGTGCCGCTGAAGGTCTATGACGAGACGATATCCGTGCTGAAATCGGCGGTGGGCAAGGCGAAGCTCGGGCGCGGCGAGGAGCTGGAGGCGCTAAGAAGGCTGGACGGGGAGTCACGCCGGATGGAGCGGTATGTGACCGGACCGAGCT
>NZ_RZRY01000541.1:0-4398 GCF_003998035.1 Mesorhizobium sp. M2A.F.Ca.ET.039.01.1.1
CTTGCCAACTGGATGATCCCCGGCAAGCTGGTCAAGGGCATGGGGGGCGCCATGGACCTCGTCGCCGGGGTGATGCGGGTGGTGGTGGTCATGGATCACACCAACAAGACCGGGGAATCGAAGGTGCTGAAGGCCTGCACGCTGCCGCTCACCGGCCAGGGCGTCGTCGACCGCATCATCACCAATCTCGGTGTGCTTGATGTCGTCGAAGGCGGATTAAAGGTGGTGGAGCTGGCCGAAGGCGTCACTGACGAGGAGTTCCGCAGCGCCACCGAAGCAGCGATCGTCGACTGACGAAGGGGCACTTCGGCGGGCAGGTCAGCCGATGCGGAGCGCAGCCGGTACTGTGCGCCAGACGTCTCGAGGCTCGACAGGCATGCGCCCTCGCTTGCCTCGGCCACTGCCACCAAATCTTCCAATGCTTCAACGCTGAGCTTGGTGCGCATGATGCGCGGCTCTTCGAACACTCCGATATCCGTGACACTCAAAGGCAACAGCAGCGTGAGGCCGAATCGCCATTCCACGCGTACCATGGTGCGGCGCACCACTCGCGTATGACAGAGAAAACCCGAAAGCGTCGCCGATAAAAGGGGTCGGTTCGATGACCTCGACCTGCGCCGGTAAGGGCACATCAGCGTCAGTATCAGGGGTATTCCTATGTCCAGTGGAGCATGTAGGCGAGCTGCGCCGGTAAACCGTGCCGTCCGCCGGCGACGGCCATAGAAACCGGCCCTTCTCGAGCCGTTATGAGACACGTGCTGTCGGTTTGTCGGGTTGTCGACACCTACTAATCCCCAGTGTTAAGGTACTGAAACGACATCCGATAGACATTTTCCTTGAGACAATTTAGCAAAGGGCGTGAGTTTTGCATGTCTCCTCGCGAGGCGATCGTAGCCGCCTTGCGGCAAGGCAGCAAAGATGTGCAGGAGCTCGGCAAGCGAAGTTGGCCTTGGCTGTGTTGTTCGGATAGACAACATTCTTTGATACGGGTGTGGGATAGAAAGTCAGTGGTTCTGCGGTCATGTAAGGTTATTCCGAGATCTACAGAATTCGCACTGAATTCGTCGCAGAAGCGGATTTGCATCCGGGATGGGATTGGTCATGAACCATAGTTCCCTCGATTATCTGGCAAGCCACATGAAAAGCCTATATGCTACTACAAAAATTGGTCTACTGCCGCATGCTGCCGAGTAATCGATCTATTGAGTTGCGCTATCATGATCGCGATCAATTGGTGCAAGTAAGGGCGGCACCCGGAATACTCTGAATTCCCTCATCCGTTCTTGATGCGATGCATAGACGCGCACGAGCATGCTCATGCGGCTTGGAAACACGCGGGAAAGGAACTGACGATGACCGAAGAAGCACCCGCTGCCGTCTGCGATACCTTGATCCGCAATGGCTATCTGATCACAATGGACACTCAGCGTGCCGTTTATGCCTGCGGTGCGGTGGCGATTAACGGCAACGCGATCGTGGCGGTCGGCCGCGATGCGGACATCGCGGCGCGATTCCGGCCGCGCCGGGTGATCGACGCCAAAGGCGGGGTGATCCACCCGGGCTTTATTGACTGCCACTGTCATGTGGCTATCCACCTTTCGCGGGGAATTATTCCTGACCACCCCACTCCTCAGGCTGCTCCGTTTTCGTTTGCTGATTGGACCAATCATCTCGAGGATGAAGACGAGCATATCCAGGCGCAAATCGTTGGTCTCGAGATGCTACGTCACGGCTATACGTTCTTTCTCGAGCCAGGCACGGTGTACGAGCCGGATGCGGCCGCCGCGGCTGCAGAATCGGTGGGAGTCAGGGCAGGACTCGCCGATCCGTATATGTGGGACGTGAGCGGCGGCCCTCAATCGCGGCCATCGACAACGAGGCGCATTCCTAATGACGCTAAGCGCGCGTTCAAGGTCCTCGGCGGGCAATTGGCACGAAATAAGGATCCCGACGCGCTGGTTCGCGGTCATGTGGCAATCTATGGAGCCTGCTATTCATCGGAGAGCCTGATGCGTGCCGCCAAGGACTGCGCCGACGCTCATGGCGTGACATTCACTATGCACCACAACTTCGACCAGGATGATGCTAAGATTGTTGACGAGCGCTATGGCGGTGTCCACAACATGGTATACTTTGCGAAGCGCGGATTGTTAGGGCCGAACTGCCTATACGTCCACATGAACATAATTCGAGATGACGAGATCCCGGTCATTCTCGACTCCGGCATGTCGCTGGTCTGGCAGCCTGGAAATTCAATGTATTACAAGATCAATGCCAATTTCAAACCCCGTATTCCGGAGCTAATTGAGCGCGGATGCAATGTTGCCTTCGGGGTCGACGCCGCAAAGATATGGACTTTTGGTGACCTCGAACTTCTCGGATATCTGGATGCAAGTCAGCATGGACATTATATTTCGGCGGCCCGCATTATGGAGATGCGCACTGTTCATGCTGCCCATGCCGTCGGCCTGTCCCACATGATCGGATCGATCGAAAGTGGCAAGAGGGCGGACATCGTCATCAGAAGCGTTGATGTTCCGGAAATTTTGCCGGGCGCCAATCCCATTCAGGAATTGCTACTGTCGGGCCATCGCGCGACCGCTTCGACGGTGCTGGTGGATGGCCGGCTCGTGTTCCTCGATGGGCGCTCCACCCAGGTTGACCAGAATACCGTGATCGCGGCCGGCCGCGCTATGGCGCGGCGTGTGCTCGATAGGGCAGGTTACATTCCGAGGCTTCCATGGACGGTTGTTAACTGATGCATGATTTAAGACTCATAATTATCGGTTCATGCGGCGAGGTCAATCTGCTGATTGAGTGGCTTGGTTGAGAGCGCTTCGCCGTCCGTCGATTCTTCATATCGCGATTTGGCCGGACGCCATCAGCGCCCAGAACAGCATTGCCGCGGTTTCGGCCGAAGGCAGCACGGTCTGGCTCTTGATGCGCCGCTTGAACTCCTTGTGTCGGCATTCGATCGCGTTGGTTGTGTGGGGCCTTTTCTCAGGCAGAGGTTTCGTTTCCAAAATGCCTCTGCACCCGAGGGGAAATGACACGACGAATTGCAGTCGGACGGCCATTTTATGAATCCCACGGCTACACGTGCCCGACGATCTCGGAGAGCATCACGGTCGTGCGCGCTGATAAATTGATTCAGGACGCAGCGGGAAACGGCACAACGCTTGGGGGCATTGTAGACGCTTTGACGGAGCGGGACGACGTTGAACTCCTACCCATCTCGGATTCGATGATCGCGCCGAGCGGTTTGATCGATCATGATTTTTACCTTGACCAACTGACGCGCTTCGATCTCCACGGAGCAATGGGAACAACGGAGCTCGGGGCTGGACCTCCACGAGAACATCACGCCGAGCATGTTGTGAGCCGGGGACGAATCGCACGAAGTTCATATTCGGGAACAAGATTTTTAGTACTCAAGTCTCAGTATCACTTCAACGCCAATTTCAACGGGCTTGCGGCTTCTTTGTACCTCGCAAAGCCCCGGTCGCGGGCGCGCGTTTGCCAGATGTCGAGGTTAGCGCCGATCCGATCATTGAACCGCAAGTGCATGATCGACAAGAACGTCTAAACTGTAGTCCAATTGGCTCCTGAAAAATCGAGCTTTCGAAAGTGAAGTTTTTTCCAGTCACGTCTCTGGCTGTGAGGAGGAGAAAACCGTTTAGCCATCGAATTGATAACCCGGCTATAGCCTGCTTTGTATGCAACGAACGGACTCCGGCGCCCACAGGCCAGTATGGGGTGAGAACAGCAGTTGGCAGCCTCTGCACGGAAGACGACAATCAGCGCTTCCTCACCCTTTGAGAGTACTGTCGCACATCGTCCGGCGTGTCGGTGACGACGTCGAGCTTCTTCCACTTCGTCACCGTCTTGGGGTTTATGCCGTAAGCGATGCACCAAGGCACCTTGCAATAGGCCGATGAACATGGAGCTTTCGCGCCATGACATTGGAACATACAGAGGGTGATGTGGTCGCCGAGATCAGCGGCGCCGCGGCGGCTGAAGATCGTGCAACGACGCCCGGCCGCGCGCGGCAACGGAGGCTGTGGAGTTGCGCGGAGAAACGCGCGTTGGTCGACCTTGCGAGCGCGGCGGGGTCTTCGGTGACCGAGGTCGCGCAAGCGTTTGGCGTAGCTCCTTCGCAGCTCTATGCGTGGCGCAAGCAGGTGGCCGGCGGCGAGCCCGATGCCGACCAGGCGGCGGCCACCTTCGCGCGGATCGAGGTGAGCGATCTGCCCGAGGTCGACCGGCCCGCCGCCGATTGCCCGGACCCGGCCGGCAGGATCATCGTCGCCTTTGCGAACGGCGCGCGATTGCGGATCGACGGGACCGTCGATCCGACAGCGCTGCGCATCGTCCTGGCGGAGTTGAGCAGGTGATCAC
>NZ_RZRY01000542.1:0-4392 GCF_003998035.1 Mesorhizobium sp. M2A.F.Ca.ET.039.01.1.1
CGATAGACGAACGAATCAATGCAAAGGGCGAGGTCGAAAAGGACATCGACGCCGCACAGCTCAAGCCGATTATTGTCTCGATCTCTGAATCAGGCATTGGTTCGGTAGCCGTCTGTCTCATCAATTCGTACGCCAATCCGGCAAATGAGCGGAAAGTTGCGGAGATCCTGTCGGAGGCGCTCCCGAATATTCGAGTGACGACTTCTGCTGACGTAAAGCCCGTCTTCCGGGAGCACACGCGTTTTACGCTAGCTTCAATCCGCGCAACCATTCTGCCGGTAATGGCCAATTACTTCGAGCGGCTACAAGCTCGCCTACTTGAGGGTGGGTTCTCGGGAAACCTCATGATCCTAAAGAGCAACGGCGGGATGATGGGTGTCGACCAAGCCCAGCTGCGCGTTGAGGAGCTTGTGGAATCCGGTCCTGCTGGGGGTGTGGGGTACGCCACCGAGATAGCGCGCACTGCTGGTTTCCCGAACATTATTCACACCGACATGGGCGGTACCAGTTTCGACGCGTCCATCATCGAGGACGGCCAGGGCCTCATCACTCGTGAGTATGAAATCGAATTCGATATGCCCGTCGCGGTTCCGATGCTGGACATTCGATCGATAGGTGCCGGTGGCGGCTCTGTCGGCTGGGTTGATAGTGGCGGTTCGCTCCGGGTCGGCCCCATGTCGGCGGGTTCTGTGCCAGGGCCAGCTTGCTACGGACGCGGGGGTACTAGACCTACGATTACCGACGCCAACCTAGTCCTTGGCCGGATCAGTCCAGATCTCTCAGGAAAGTTCACGCTGGACGTTCAAGCTGCCCGCGACGCGATCGAAACGATCGCGACCAAGCTCAATCTTACTATCGAGCAATCTGCTGAGGGTATGATCCGGATAGCGACCGAGGCGATGGCGCAGGCGGTGAAGCTCGTCTTGGCGTCGCGTGGCCGCGATCCGCGCGACTATGCCTTTGCCAGCTTCGGCGGGGCAGGTCCCTTGCACGCTTGCGCAGTTGCGGAAGCGCTCGGCACGCCCACCGTCATTGTTCCACGGTATTCGGGCGTGGCGTCCGCATACGGCGCTCTGCGTCTCGCGATCAAACACGACGAAGAGGTCTTTCACTACGCGCCGCTGACGGCAGAGGAACTCGATCGGGTTAGTATGAAACTGCAGTCGCTTGGCGAAGTCGCCGTCGACGCGCTAGTCGCCCAGGGCGCAAAGGTCGAGGACTTAAGCGTCAGTTTCGTGATGCGGATGCGGTACGCGGGGCAGACATTCGAGGTGGACGTTGTTCAAGATCGCGGCGCAATAGACGATCGCGATGTTCAACAGCTTGCCACGGCATTTCACGAAGCGCACAAGCGCGAATTCGGCGTGAGATCTGACGATTTTCCGGTAGAGATTGTGGCCTTGGCAGTAACTGCCGAAGCTCCTTCGCCCGCCGGCCCCCTGGAATCCGAGCAGCATCCGCAACGTGCTTCTTCACAGCGGAGAGATCGCAAGGTGTGGTTTGGCGATTGGACCGAAGCTCTCGTCCATGATGCCGCAGGTGCGCAGATCGTGAGCGGTCCCGCTCTCATCGAGGATCCTCACACCAGCATTGTCATTCCTCCGGGTTGGGCCGCTCGGTTTGACTCAGCTCGAAACTGCATTCTGGAGAGGGCATGATGGCTAATCCAATTGATCCCATCACGTTTGAAGTTCTGCGTAACACGTTTGAACACGTTTGCCGCCGGATGACGGTTATCCTCCAAAAGTCCTCCTTCTCGCCGATCCTGTCTGAGAACCTCGACTTCTCCAACGCGATCTATGATCCGAACTTGCGCTTGGTTGGACAGACGGCCAATTGCCCGGTGCACCTCGCCGCGATGCATTTCAGCGTCCAGGCCGTGGCCAGGAAGTTTGGCATCGACACTTTGCGCCCTGGGGACGTGGTGATCCTCAACGACCCGTACGACGGCGGTACGCACATCAATGACGTGACGCTGACGATGCCTGTTTTCTACGAAAATGAGCTGATCGGCTTCGCGGTAAGTCGTGGCCACTGGATGGATCTTGGCGGAGGTGGCCCGGGCGGGCAGGGCTTTGCTACGCATATCGCGGGCGAAGGTCTTCGACTGCCTCCTTTGAAATTGTATCGCGACTACCAAGTCGATCAGGATCTGCTCGAAATCCTCCTTCGGAACACGCGAACGCCTCACTACGTCAAAGGCGACCTTCAGGCTCACATGGGCGCGCTACTTGCCGCCGAGGACGAGCTGCGCGCGACAGCTCGTAAGTACGGTCGGGCAACTCTCATCCAAGGAATGGGCGACATGATCGGTTACACCGAGCGCATCGTCCGGGCGGAGATCGAAAACATTCCGGACGGCGTGTACGAAGGAGCCGATTACGCCGATTCCGACGGCATCACCGACCAGAAGGTTTGGGTTCGCGTCAAACTCACGGTGGCGGGGTCCAACCTACATGTCGATTTTGCCGGTAGCGACCCACAGGTCGCTGGCGCGATCAACTCACCATTCGCGAACACAACTGCAGCGGTTTACACCGCTTTACAGTTCTTCCTCGCGCCTGATGCTCCGCCCAATGCTGGGATGTTCGCTCCGATTTCATTGAGCCTGCCCGACGACTGTTGGCTGAATGCCCGTTGGCCTGCTCCGGTAGTCGGTTGCACGACCGTGACGTCGGGCAAAGTGCAGAGCGCCATCTGGCAAGCTGTCGCCAAAGCAATCCCGAGTCTGGCGATCGCTCCAACCTGCGCAGACGCAAATTGGTTCGTCGCCGCTGTCCGTGGCCCAGGAAATCGTATCGATGTGTTCTCAGACATCCCCGCTGGCGGCTGGGGCGGCACGCCATACAACGACGGGCTAAACGTCACGCTGGATCCTCTGGGCAACTGCACAAATATGCCAGCGGAGGCAGCTGAGCTCCTCTACCCGGTGAGAGTCGAGGCATTCGACTTGCGCCAAGATTCTGGCGGTCCGGGAGAGAACCGTGGAGGGTTGGGCGCAAGGTTCAAGTTCCGGTTCCTGAACGGTGGCGAACTCTCGATCGAGACATCCCGTACCATTGAGGGTAGCCCGGGTGTCAACGGCGGCGGTACGAGCCCCGTCCAGCTTCTCGTTCAAGAATACCAAGACGGTCGCCGGGAGATCATCGGCGGGCCTCGTCCCGACGGAACGTGGCGCAGTCCGCTTCTGTCCTCACACAAATTTGGACCCGGTGAGGCCTTCGAGTTTCTGTCGACCGGTGGTGGTGGCTGGGGCGTGGCTCAGTCCCGGGACCCAGAGAGAGTTCGGGGGGACGTTATCGACGGCTATGTCTCGCACCAAGCTGCCCGTCGAGATTACGGGGTCGCGCTGGATCCCAACACGTTCGAAGTCCTTCACGATCAAACCTCAAAGTTGAGAAACCTGGCATGAACAACGAGATATTTATCACTTGCGCCGTAACCGGCGCTGGGCCGGGGCCGCGAAAGAATTCGAACGTTCCGGTCACTCCTGCGCAGATCGCCGAAGACGTGCTTGCGGTTGCTGAGGCTGGCGCCGCTATCGCCCACGTCCATGTTCGCGATCCGGAAACGACCGAGGGATCGCGCGATGTGAAGCTGTACGCGGAAGTACTCGAGCGCGTTCGCGATAGAAACAACGATATCATCGTGAACATGACCGCAGGTATGGGAGGTGATTTGGTCCTCGGCTCCAATGACCCGACCCAGCCGCAACCTGGCACCGATCTGGTCAACCAGAAGACGCGCCTCCTTCATGTCGAAGCGTTGCGGCCAGATATCTGCACGCTGGATTGCGGTTCCTACAACGTAGGCGAGGGAAACCTCGTCTACATCTCCACGCCGGAACAAATCCGCGAAGGTGCGCAGACCATTCGCCGGCTCGGCGTGAAGCCTGAACTTGAGGTTTTTGACCTTGGCCATCTCGACTTTGTGACGAAACTGATCGGGGAAGGCGCATTTGCCGGTCCGGCAATGATTCAGTTCTGCCTTGGCGTGAACTACGGAGCTCCTCCCACCACCGCGGCGATGAAAGCGATGGCGGACGCGGTTCGAGGGTCGGACGTCGTCTGGTCGGCGTTCGGCGTCGGTCGGATGCAAATGCCGATGGTAGCGCAGGCAGTTCTTCTCGGCGGCAATGTACGGGTCGGTCTCGAAGACAATATCTGGCTCGACCGCGGCGTACCAGCGACCAATGTTTCGCTGGTGAAGCGGGCGCGTGAGATCGTGGAGCGGATGGGTGTGCGGATTATGTCCTCATCGGCAACGCGTCATCGCCTCGGCTTAGGTGCAGCCGTATGACTGCCCTTAAAGACAAGCGTGCGATCATAACAGCCGGCGCGAGCGGAATCGGTCGCGTGGTTGCTAAGAAAATGATTGCAGCCGGTGCCAAGG
>NZ_RZRY01000543.1:0-4391 GCF_003998035.1 Mesorhizobium sp. M2A.F.Ca.ET.039.01.1.1
CATTGAAGGGCCGGCTGCAGCAGGCCTTTTCCGGCTACCTAGCCAACCGCTCGTCAAACGCGCTCGGCTATTCGCTGCCGCAACTGCTGCGCGGCTATGTCATCGGCCGCCGCTGGCGGCGCGACTGTTACGACGAGTTCCGCGCCAAATACGGCCCCCGCGCGGTCTGATGCGGCCGCAAGACCGCTATCGGTCGAGTTCCGGAAAATACGGATCGGAGAACCGCTGCCGCAGGCGCTCGCCCAGCAGGCAATCGACGGGCGCTGCATCCTGGACGCGAATGGATCTGGCGTCGGCGAGGCCGCTCACCTCCTGGATCAGCTTGCGGCGGATGGCGGTCGAGAATTCGGACGCCGCGTAGATCGGCAGCACGAAGGAACCGTCTCCTCCGGTCACGCAATCGGCATAGTATCGGTCGAGGCGGCTGACGCTCGGCGACGGCCTGATGAGTATGGGCAGGCCGTTGATAACGATACCCTCGGCAACGGCGGCATCGCGGATCGCGGCGACAGGCCGTCCGGTATTGTTGGGGCCGTCGCCCGATATGTCGATGACCCTGCGCGGCGCCGAAAAGGCGCTTTTCTCCAGGAGCCCGGTGCCGAAGCCCAGCGCGCCCGAGATCGAGGTGCCGCGAAAGCTCCGGAACGGCCGGGAGGCGATCTTGTCGGCGAAGGCGTTGGCGCTGCCCTCGCCGTCAATGACCTGCCAGGCGATGACGCCGTCGTCGCGAACCACCCCTGCCCATTCGAAATAGGCAAGCGCGATGCGCCCGTTCGTTCCCGAACGAACCGCGTTGATGAAATCGCGATGACGCAGCGCCTCGACATAACCGGCGCGCTGCAGCGCGAACTCCTCCTCATCCATCGACTGCGAAATGTCGACGGCAAGCACCAGCTCCACATCGACCGGCGTGCCGCCGCCAGGCGCGGGCAACGAAGCCGCCTCGGCGCAGGCGAAACAGGCAAGCAGGCTGAGCATCTCGAGCATGGCTGCAGGCGTTCTGTCGACGCCGGCGATTCTTCCCGGCGATCGCGGCAAAATAAAGCTATTTCTTGCGGCGCGCCGCCTGGGGCGGCGGCTCGATCGCTCCGGCGCGGACGCGCGCCGGCTTGAGCGCCGGGCCGCAGACGTCCTTGACGATGGTGAAGGCCCTCGGGAAGAACTGGTTGTTGTGCAGGCCGCGCCCGATATTGAGGATTGCTGCATCCGGGAGCCTGGCCTGCAGCATCGCCAGCACGCGCCGCAGCGTCGCGCCGTCCAACGTGTCCAGCGCCTCGTCGATGATGACCCATTTCGGCTTCCGCAGCGCCAGCCGGGCAAACGCCAGCAGGCGCTGCTCGTCGTCCGCCAGCTCACGCTCCCAGCGCGCCGAGCGGTCGAGCTGGGACGACAGGCGCTCCAGCCCGACCTCGCCGAGCACGGCCTTGATCTCGGCGTCGTCGATCTTGACGCCCTCGGCGTGGTTCAGCACATCGCGCAGCGAACCGAGCGGGAAATAGGGCGTGCGCGGTACGAAGAACGGCTTCTCCCCGTCGGGCATGCCGATGCGGCCCCCTCCCCAGGGCCACAGGCCGGCAAGGGCGCGGAAGAACAGCGTCTTGCCGGCGCGCGGATCGCCAGTGATCATGACATGCTCGCCCGGATGGACTTCGACGCTCGTCTCGGCAAGCCGGGTGCAGCCGTCGGGCGAGGCGACTTCGAGCTCGTCGAATGTCAGCTTGCCGTCCGGATTCTCGCCGACCTCGATTCGCTTTTCCTTGTCGTGCAGGATGTCCGTTTCGCCAAGCGCGATGCGGAAGTCGGCGACGCGCATCAGCGTTGCCCGCCAGTCGGCGATGGCGCCGATATTGTTGATGAACCAGCGCAGCGAGGAATTCACCTGGTTGAAAGCGCCCACCGCCATCATCAAGCCGCCGAAGCTGATGTCGCCCGCGAAATAGACGGGCGCGGCCACCAGGATCGGGGCTACCACGGTGATCCAGCCATAGGCATCGGTGACCCAGGAAAGGTTGATCTGGGCGCTGTAGATACGCCGCATAGCGCCAAGCACGGTGCCGAGGTCGAGCTCCAGCTGGCGCCTGGCATCGGCCTCGCCATGGGCCAGAGCGATCGCATCGACATTCTCGTTGACCCGGACCATCGAGGAGCGCAGCTCCGCCTCGCGGGTGTAGCGGTCGCTGTTGAAGCGTATCAGCGGCCGGCCCACCAGCCAGCTCAGCCAGGACGCGATGCCGGCATAAAGGACCGCAGCCCAGACCATGTAGCCCGGTATGGTGATCGAATGGCCGCCGATATGGAAGACGAAGCCGGAAGAGAGCTGCCAGAGCACGCCGACGAAGGACGCCAGCAGGATGAAGGACTGCAATAGGCCGACGCCAAGGTCGGTCGACAGATCCGACAGATGGGCGGCATCCTGCTGCATGCGCTGATCGGGATTGACGCCGATGGCGCCGGCATGGGCGAGCCGGAAGGCCCGGGCCGGCGCCATCCATTCATCGATGAGGTCGAGCGTCAGCGCCTCGCGCAGCTTCAGCCGGATCATCTGGTTGAGCCACGTCTGGCCGATATTGAGCACCAGCAGGCTGCCGGCGATTTCCACAAAGATCATCAGTTGGTGCAGGAAGCCCCCGAGGTCGCGCCGCGCCAGCGCATCGTAGAAAGGCTGGTTCCATCGGTTGAGCAGAACCTGCCCGATCGAGGTCGCGATGATGACGGCGACGATGCCGACACTGACCCAGGCAAGCGGCCGGCGCACCGGCGAGGTCTTCAGCGCCATGCGTATCGTGGCCAGCTGGTCGGAAAGGCTGCTGGTCTCGATCGAGAACGCAGCCTGCTCGGCGCCTGGCTTGTAGTCCATTTGGTCAGCCATAAAGGACATCCCTGATTTCGGGCGCGATCAACGGAGCCGCGCCGCGAAGCTTTCCCTCAGATAGGGTGGCGATGGGGGTAAAGGACAAGGCGCGACACCGATCACGAACGCGTCACCCGTCGGGCGGCGACGTCCGCCGCCTTGCGTCCGAGCCGCGTCGCGCCCTGTGGCGAGAAGACTGGCACGAAGACGCGGCGCGAGGCGCGCTGGGCGACCGGCACGCCCTGGTAGAGCCGCTTCTGCGCCTCGACGACGATGACGCCCGAAAAGATCGGCCAGAACCGGCGGCCGGCCCGCTCCAGCACATTGTGGAACCGCATCATGAAACGCCGCGGCGACGGCGGGAAGAACAGCGCATCGCTCCAGGTCGCCGGGGTGAAGTTCGCCTCGCGCAGCAACTCGGTCAGCTGGCCGCGCGAGAACGGCCGGCCGTTGCCGAAGGGCGTGTGCTCGAAGCGCGCCCAGACGCCGCGCCGGTTGGGCACGACGATGACGACTCTGCCCGCCGGCGACAGCACGCGCCAGATTTCGTTCAGCGTCTCGCGCGGGTTTTCGGCGTGCTCGAGCGAATGCACCAGGAGCACGCGATCGATGCAGGAATCGACCAGCGGCAGTTCCTCGTCGAAGACCAGCGCCGTCGCCGTCGGTCCTGACGCCGGCCATACCACAGCGCCCTGCGTTGCCGGCATGAAAGCGAAGACACGCTCGGCATCGGTGCCGAAGCGTTCCAGCCATGGCAGCGCGTAGCCGAGGCCGACCAGCCGCTCGTTGGGGACAGTTGCCCAGATGGACGACAGCGCCATGGTGATCGAGCGCTCGGCGAGACGCCCGAGCGTGGACGAGTAGAAGGAACGCAGGTCGACGATGTCCGAATGCATGCGCGGGACGGTAGCCGTGAAGCCTGCCAAGTTCAACAAAGGCGCAAGTTCGATAAACGCGCCAAGTTCGATAAACCCGGATGACATCGGCGGCCGGTCGCCCTATGTCTGCGGCGATAATGGAGAAAGATGCCGATGGCCGTAGAGATCGAGCAGTTCATGTGCCGCACGGACAATTTTGGCGTGCTGGTCCACGATCCCAAAAGCGGCGAGACGGCGATCATCGACGCGCCGGAAGAAGTGCCGATCCTTGCGGCGATCAAGCGCACCGGCTGGACGCCGACATTGATCCTCACCACGCACCATCATGCCGATCACGTCGAGGCCAATCTGGCGCTCAAGGAGCGCTTCAAGCTGCGCATTATTGGCCCGGAAGCCGAGAAGGCAAAGATTCCCGGCATCGACGAGACGGTCAGCCAGGGCTCGGTCGTGCGCCTTGGCGAGGAACGGATCGAGGTCATCGAGACGCCCGGCCATACCGCCGGCCATGTCTCCTACCACCTGCCGGCCTCGAAAGTGGCCTTCACCGCCGACACTTTGTTCGCGCTGGGTTGCGGCCGCCTGTTCGAATGCAAGCCGCCGGTGATGTATGAATCGTTGAAGAAGCTGGCGGCGCTGCCTGCGGAAACCGCCATCTATTGCGG
>NZ_RZRY01000544.1:0-4377 GCF_003998035.1 Mesorhizobium sp. M2A.F.Ca.ET.039.01.1.1
GTCTTATTCTGGCTCGCGACGGCGGTTCTGCTGGCGCTGTTCCTCTATGTCTTCTCGGGCATCCTCCTGCCTTTCGTCGCCGGCATGGTGCTCGCCTATTTCCTCGATCCGGTTGCCGACTGGCTGCAGCGGCTCGGCCTCTCGCGCCTTATGGCGACGGTGGTCATCCTGATCGCCTTCATCGTCGTCGTGGTGCTGGCCTTCGTCATCCTGGTGCCGGTGCTGGCCACCCAGATGGCCGATTTCGCCCGCAAGCTGCCGGAATATCTCACGCGCCTGCAGTCGCTGCTCACCAGCTTCGACCCGAAATGGCTGGAGCAGCGTTTTGGCGTCAACGCCGCCGGCCTGCGCGACGGGCTGAACTCGCTGTTGACCTCCGGTTTCAGCCTGCTCACCACCGTCTTCACCTCGATCTGGAGCTCCGGCGTGGCGCTGGTCTCGGTGGTCAGCCTGTTCGTCGTCACCCCGGTCGTGGCCTTCTACATGCTGCTCGACTGGGACCGCATGGTGGCCGAGGTCGACGGCTGGGTGCCGCGCGACCATGTCGAGACGGTGCGCGCGCTTGCCCGCGACATCAACACCGCCACGGCCGGCTTCGTGCGCGGGCAGGGCACGCTATGCCTTGTGCTCGGCGCCATGTATGCCACCGGGCTGACGCTGACCGGATTGAACTTCGCCATCCTCATCGGCTTCTTCGCCGGGGTGATCTCCTTCATCCCCTATGTCGGCTCGCTGACCGGGCTGGTGCTGGCCATCGGCGTCGCCTTCGTCCAGTTCTGGCCGGACTGGACCATGGTGGTGCTGGTTGCCTGCGTGTTCTTCGTCGGCCAGTTCATCGAGGGCAATATCCTGCAGCCCCGACTGGTCGGAAAGAGCGTCGGCCTGCATCCGGTGTGGCTGATGTTCGCGCTGTTTGCCTTCGGCGCGCTGTTCGGCTTCGTCGGCCTGTTGATTGCCGTGCCGGCCTCGGCGGCGATTGCCGTGCTGGTGCGCTTCGCCATCGCCCGCTATCTCGAATCGCCGCTCTACAAGGGTCACGCCACAGGGCCCGTGCCGCCATTGCCGGCCGATCGCGGCGGCGGCCACCGTTCGAAGCGGGGCTGACATGGCTGCTCAGCCAGCAGATACGCCGCGTCAGCTGCCGCTCGATCTCGGCCACGGCACCGGCTATTCGCGCGACGAGCTCGTCGTGTCGGGCACCAACGCGCAAGCCGCATCGCTGATCGACCGCTGGCCGGACTGGCCGTCGCCGGTGGTCGTGCTGGCCGGGCCGCCCGGCTCGGGCAAGACGCATCTCGCCCGGATATGGCAGGAGCGGGCGCATGCCGTCGCCATCGAGCCGGGCCGGATCGGCGAGCACATCGCCGGCCTGGGCATGAGGCCGGCGCTCATCGACGACGTCGACAAGACGGCGATCGATGAGCAGGGCCTGTTTCACCTGATCAACGAAGTGCGCGGCGCGGGCTCGACGCTGCTGCTTACGGCGCGGCGTTTCCCCTCGGCCTGGCGCGTCACGCTCCCCGACCTCGTCTCGCGGCTGAAAGCGGCGGCGACGATCGAGATCCACGAGCCCGACGATCTGCTGCTTGCCGGCGTCATCACAAAGCTGTTCGCCGACCGCCAGGTCGAGGTCGAGCCGCATGTGGTGCAATATCTGGTGCGCCGCATCGAGCGTTCGCTCGGCACCGCCATGCGTGTCGTCGAGCGCCTCGACCGCGCCGCGCTTGAGCGCAAGACGCCGATCACCCGGGCGCTCGCGGCGGAGACGGTCAGCGCTATGGACGAGGGGCAGGGCGAGTTCGATATCTAGGCCTTTCCCTTCTCCCCTTGCGGGAGAAGGTGGCCGCTAAGCGGCCGGATGAGGGGTGCTCCAGGGAAAGCCGACGTCTCACTCCGCTGGAATACCCCTCATCCGTCTCGGCGCTGCGCACCGATCCACCTTCTCCCACAAGGGGAGAAGGGAAAAATTACGCCCATAGCCCGGCCAGATGCCGAGCCAAAAGATACACGCCCGTATGCGCCGCGATGTAACAGGCGGCGACAAGGACGAAGACCATCAGGCCGGCGGACCGCGACCGGGCGACGCCGCTCTGCCGCTTGCTCGGCCGGTTGTTCCAGACCCACAGAGCGGCGCACAGGATTGCCCAGGCGACCATGACCGGAACCGCGAAGCCGTAATAGGCCAGGTAGGCCGGACCGATCAGCGACAGCAGCGCCTCGAGCACGGGCATCGACAATCCCCCTTTGTCCGAAGTCTAGACCGGTGACAAAGTTGGGAGCGAGGGGGATTGTTCGAGCCGCGTCCCGGCTTGTGCGGCATCTGTGGGAGCGTGCGGCGTAGCCGTCCCATTCCGGAACAGTCTTTCCGGCATCAGTCTTGCAACACCGACAGTGCCGGTTGATCCCGGCCCCGGTCGCGTTCCAGATCGGGTTGTAGGCTCGCCGGGCTTGAGGTTGTTGGGGACTCGCCCGGCGGGTTTACCCGTCTCCGTGTTCACACCACAGGTTTGATTTCAACCCGGACGGGACTGTTGGGGATCGGCACTCAGCCCGTGCTGCCGTGTCTGGCGAGCAGGCGTAGCACCTGAACGCTGTTGGGCAACTCGATGAGAAATTCCTCGTCACGGTCTAGATGGTGGATCTTGGTGGGATCGCCGCCGGTGAAGCGCGCCATTGCCTCGTTATTCTCCCAATAGGAGATTGTCATGAACTCCGAATAGGTCGGCGTGTCCTCGCGGAAGGTCTGGACACCGAGCGCCTTCTCGATCAGCGGCTTGATGCCGACCTCGTAGTTGTAGGCCTCATATGCGTCGGCTTTGTCGGGCAAGGTTCTGCCGCGCCAGATGCGCGCGATGGTCGGAGTTTTCGCATTGCCGGTCATGGCAACCGAAACTTGCGAAGGCTGACATGGTTCCAGGAGAGTGAGGCCAAGAGCCCTTCTGGTCAGGCCCTGGGCCGCTAGACCGGCACGGCAATTTTTTGGGGGAAAGCGATGGTCGGAGTGGCGTGATTCGAACACGCGACCCCCTGATCCCAAATCAGGTGCGCTACCAGGCTGCGCTACACTCCGACGTCCCGCGGCGTATAGGGGGCGCACGCCCGGAAGGCAACACAAAAACAGAGCGCGGTTCGATCCGGCCGATGATGCTGTCCAGGCAGCCTAGAGATCGACCTTGGCGACGTTGTCCTTGTACTCCTCCTTCGGATCGTAGCCGAGCAGCATCTTGATACCGGAGACGACGCTGGAGGCGTCGAGCCAAATCTCGGCCTGTTCAGCCTCGAAGCGAAGCAGCGTCAGCTTCGGATCGTCCCTGCCGCCTTCGAACCACGCTTCCACGTAGCGGTTCCACAGCCGGTCGATCACGACCCGGTCGTTATCGATCTGCAACCGGCCTTGCACCGTTGCAAAAAGGTCATGACCCTTGGATACAAACGTCGCCGTTGCCTGGCTGCCGGAGGAAAGTCCAAGCACAAGCTCGGTTTCCCTGGCGGTGAAGAACCAGATCGGGCCCCTGGCCTCGGCTTCCAGTTGCGCCGTCATGGGGCGCGGGATGATGTTCGAGCCGTCAAGCCCGATCATCATTGTCATATCCGATTTCAGGGCTTTCCAGAATTTTGCTTCGAGCTCATCGGGCGTCGGCATCTCGCTTCCTTTCATCAGAGAAAGGCAAACGACCGACCGTCTTGTCTGTTCCTTGTAGCGCGCTCAGCTCTTCAGGCCAGTGATCTTCCTGGCGATCGCCGCGGCCTGGATTGTTGAGTTGGCGAAGCAGCCGCGAATGCTGGGCCGCATGCCGGTGAACCAGAGCCCGGGCAGCTTCGGGTCGTTTGCGGCGCCGTTGAACAGCGGCACGCCCTTGGCGTCGAGCACGCCGAGCTTGCCCAGCATCGGTTCCAGTCCAGTGCGGTAGCCGGTGGCGGCGATGACGATGTCGGGCGCTATTCGCTGGCCATTGTCGAGCACGACGCCGTCGCGCCTGAATGCGCGCAACTGCGGCACGACGATGATGCGCCCGGCCTTGATGGCCTCGACCGCGCCGTCGTCGGCCGCGATCGCGGTATAGTCGGAGCCGAGCCGGCTGGCGCCGCCCGACGGGGCAGGGGGCAGGCCGTATTTCGTCAGATCTCCGAACACCAGGCGCTGCGTTGCCGCCATGACCGCGTCGGCGAGCCATGTGGGCAGGTTGGCCATGAGCGGCGATATGCGGTGCACCGCGATCTTGCCGATGCGCTTGGGCAGCAGCGAAGGTCCGTTGCGCGCCGAAAGCCAGATCTGGCCGGTCTCGACACGGGAAAGATGGTTGAGCGCATCGAAGCCGGAATTGCCGGCGCCGACCACCAGCACCTTCTTGCCGGCATAGTCGCTTGCCTTTCCGA
>NZ_RZRY01000545.1:0-4369 GCF_003998035.1 Mesorhizobium sp. M2A.F.Ca.ET.039.01.1.1
ATACGGGCGTGCTGACGGAACAGATGTTCGTCAGCGTGTTCAGCGAGATCGCAGCGTTCCTGAGGGGCTAGACCCAAATCACCTTAGGTGCGCTGCCCACCCGCTCATACCGGCAGCAGCGCATCCGGCTTCACGTCGCCGATCGAGGCGTAAGTGTGCGTCTCCTTCACGCCGGGCAGCGGCAGGATGACCCGGGTCAGGAAATCCTGATAGGCGGCCATTTCGGAGATGCGCGCCTTCACCAGATAGTCGAAGCCGCCGACGACCATATGGCATTCCAGCACCTCTGGCGACTTGATCACCGCCTCGGCAAACCGCTCGAAAATATGCGGCGCCGTATGGTCGAGACGAACCTCGATGAAGACGAGCGTGCCACGCCCGATCTTTGCCGGATTGAGCACGGCCCTGACCGCGGTGATGTAACCCTCGCGAAACAGCCGCTTTACGCGCAGGCTGGTGCCGGTCGGCGACAGGCCGACACGCGCCGCCAGATCAAGTGTGGTGCGACGCCCATCCTCCTGCAGCAGTCGAAGAAGATTGCGGTCGACCGCGTCGAGATCGCTGGCTTCCGGATTCACTTCAGAACGCCCCTTATAGCGTGAATATCGCTACGATTTCCAAAAAGGAGCGTATTTCAACACAGCGAACTGAACAAGAGCCTGCACTTTCATCGTGCCGGTGGTCCGCCCGGACGACATATGGGTGACAGTGTGGCAAGCGAACGAGACTCGGGAAGCACGACACTGGCGATTTTCGCCGGCCTGACCATGATCGGCATCTATGCCATCCAATTCGTCGCCGCCCGCTTCAGCCTCCGGGAGCATCTGACGGCGACGGACCTAGCCGTCTTGCGCTTTGGCGGCGCCGCGGTGGTCTTTCTGCCGATCGCCTGGCGCGGTGGCTTCGCAGGCATGAGAGCGCTTGGCTGGCGACGAGCCTTGGCCTTGGCGGCGCTGGCCGGACTGCCTTATCCGCTGATCATCAATTGGGGTCTGACCTATGCCCCTGCCGCTAATGCGGCGGCGCTCTGCCCAGCATCAATCGTCTTCTTCTCGTTCCTGCTGTCGCGCATCGTGTTCCATGACGGCGCTTCGCGGCAACGGACCATCGGCGTCCTCGCGATCATCGCCGGCCTGTTCCTGTTCCTCGCGCCGGCGCGAGGAACAGGCAGCGTTCTCTTCGGCGACATGCTTTTCATCGGATCGGGGCTGATGTTTTCGACCTATGCCGTTCTTGTCAGGCGCTGGCATGCCGATCCCGTCCCGGCGACGGCCGCGGTGGTGCTCCTGTCCTGCCTGCCGCTGCCGGTTCTCTATCTCTTGGCGCCAAGCCAAATCCATGCAGCGGCCGTCGGGGAAATCATCGGTCAGATCGTGATCCAGGGGATTCTGGCCGGCGCGGCGGCCATGTTCCTCTATACCTACATCGTCCGGCAATTGGGGCCGCAGGCGGCATCGCTGTTCCTGCCCGGCATACCGATCGCCACGGTGGTTGTCGGCATGGCCGTACTCGGCGAAACGCCGATGACGATCCAGGTCGCAGCCATAGCCATCATGGCCGCCGGGATGGGCTTGTCAGCGATCGGAGGGCGTATTGCCAGCAGACGTCTCAGTGAACCGGCGCCGGGAGGATCGTGAGCCTTCGGCCGCGCGGCAAACACACTTCAAGGGCCGGCAGTTGAAGGCGTCGGCGCGAACAACTCGGCCAGCGTCTCGCGGCTGCCTTTGAGAACGTTGAGATCGACATCGCCTTCGATGCCGTCGACGCGGCCCATATTGTGATACTGCCAGTAGATCCAGTCGTTTTCGCGCGGCCTGATCGCCAGCGAACGCAGCCAGCGCCGGCGCGCGATGATGGTTGCGGAATAGGCGTCGGCCGCTTCATCGGTCAGGTAGAAGATCGCCTGCTTGCCGAAGGCCGCCTCGACCGGGCCGAGGAAAGCGGCAAGCTCGGTGTTCAACTGCTCGGGCGACGGCCGTTGCGGGCAGTTGCCGCCGAACTCGATGTCGACCACCGGCGGCAAAAGCGGTTCGCCGCGCGGCACCACAGCGATAAAATTCTTCGCTTGGTCGGCGCCCGGCCGGCAGAAGGTGAAGAAGTGATAGGCGCCGACCGCGAGGCCGGCCGCGCGGGCTTCGCGTAGGTTCGTGGCGAACAGGGTGTCGACATGGGTGCCGCCTTCGGTGGCCTTGATGATGGCGAAGGCGACATCGTCGGCCGCGACGCGCCGCCAGTCGATCTTGCCCTGATGATGCGAGACGTCGATGCCCCGGATCGGGAATTCCTCGCGATCCGGCGAAAAGCCACGGAACCAGAAATAGGCGCCGGCCGCGACGGCACAGGCGACAACCACACTGGCCAGGCCCCAGAAAACGATCCGCTTGCCCAAGACCACCCCCCGTCCGAAATGCTGTTAGGCCTGAACCAAGAAGCTGACCGGTGGCTTTTTCCGCCAGCGGCGAAAGCTCAGCCGCGCTCCTTCAGCAGTCGGCCCTTCTCGCGCGACCAGTCGCGCTGCTTTTCGGTCTCGCGCTTGTCGTGCAATTTCTTGCCGCGGGCGATCGCCAAGAGCAGCTTGGCGCGGCCGCGGTCGTTGAAATAGATCTTCAGCGGCACCAGCGTCATGCCCTCGCGCTCGACGCTTTGCGACAGCTTGGCCATCTCGCGCTTCGAGACCAGCAATTTGCGGCGCCGGCGCGGCTCGTGGTTGAAGCGATTGGCCTGCAGGTATTCCGGCAGATAGGAATTGATCAGCCAGATCTCGCCGCCCTCGGCGGAGGCGTAAGATTCCTGGATGTTGGCCTGGCCCTGGCGCAGCGACTTGACCTCGGTGCCGGTCAGCACCAGGCCGGTCTCGATCGTGTCGAGCACCTCGTAGGAGAAGCGCGCCTTGCGGTTTTCGGCGACCGTCCTGTTGTTCGGGTCGGCTTTCTTGACTTGATTCATAATGCGGAGAGGTGGCGCCTCATCCCTAATTAATCAAGCCGGCATGCTTCATCGCCTGGTCGATCTTTTCGGCCGTCGAGGCCTCGATCGTCACCAGTGGCGAGCGCACCACGTTTTCGACCTTGCCAAGCTTCGAGAGCGCATATTTGGCGCCGCACAGGCCGGGTTCGATGAAGATCGCCTTATGCAGCGGCAAGAGCCGGTCCTGCAGCTCGAGCGCCTTGGCACTGTCGCCGGAGAGTGTCGCTTCCTGGAATTCGGCGCAGAGCCGCGGCGCGACATTCGACGTCACCGAGATGCAGCCCACGCCGCCATGGGCGTTGAAGCCGAGCGCGGAGGCATCCTCGCCCGAGAGCTGGATGAAGTCCTTGCCGCAGGTCATGCGCTGCTCGGAGACGCGCTCGACCTTGCCTGTCGCATCCTTGACGCCGACGATGTTCTTGAAGTCGTGCGCCAGCCTGCCCATCGTCTCCGGCGTCATGTCGATCACCGAGCGCGGCGGGATGTTGTAGATGATGATCGGCAGCCTGGTCGCCTTGGCGACGGCGGCGAAATGCGCGTAAAGGCCGCGCTGCGTGGGCTTGTTGTAGTAAGGGGTGACGACAAGGGCGGCATCGGCGCCGGCCTTCTCGGCATATTGCACTAGTCCGACCGCTTCCTCGGTGTTGTTGGAGCCGGCGCCGGCGACGACCGGAACACGGCCCTTGGCCACCTCGATGGCGACCTTCACGACCTGGCGGTGCTCCTCATGCGACAGCGTCGGCGACTCGCCTGTGGTGCCGACCGGGACGAGGCCCGTGGTGCCCTCGGCGATCTGCCATTCGACGAAAGCGCGAAAGGCTTTCTCGTCGAAACGCCCGCTCTTTTCGAACGGTGTGACGAGCGCGGTCAGCGAGCCTCTCAGCATATCTTCCAAACTCCTTGGAACTTTGTCTGTTTACGCATGTCGTTATCCCAAAACCGGTTCCCACTTTTGGGCGACATGCGTCTGTTTTGTTTGCGCGCCTTCTAACCGAAAGCGAAGCCGCGCACCATAGTCTCGACATGGTTTAGCGGCAAGCATCGGCGTAGTGCCAGCAAGCGCAATTCGAACGGCCTCGATAACCTTTTGTTTACGAGCCCTTCACGACCTAAGTCTAGGCTTTGCATCGGGTTCTCTAGTGCCCGCGCCTGCTGACGATGTGCTAGGATTGCAACCATGCCGACGAGGCGGCCTCATCTCTTCGCGCTTTTCGGCGCGATCGTCGCGCTGACGCCCACCATGGCGATCGGCGGCAGCGTCGACGCGCGCGTGACGGCTTCCATCCCGGCGCCAGACGTACCTCAAGCGCCTGGCCAGATGCCGGCCGTCCTACCCACCGACATCGCGCAACTGAAGAGCGGCCTCGACGCGCTTGCCGCCAACAACATTGCCGGCGCGCGC
>NZ_RZRY01000546.1:0-4369 GCF_003998035.1 Mesorhizobium sp. M2A.F.Ca.ET.039.01.1.1
CCTGTGACCGGCATGCGCTCCTCGCCGCATCTCGATTTCGCCGGCGAGGTGAGGGCGGCGACCAAGTTCCCGACCTTCCACGCGGCGCGCATTTCCGATGTCGCCACGGCGCGCCACGCCATCGCCACCGGCAAGCTCGACATGGTCGGCATGACGCGCGCCCATATCGCCGATCCGCACATCGTCAGGAAAGTGATGGAAGGCCGCGAGCACGAGATCCGGCCATGCGTGGGCGCCACCTATTGCCTCGACCGCATCTATGAGGGCGGCGAGGCGCTGTGCGTCCACAACGCCGCAACCGGTCGCGAGGCGACCATTCCGCACATCATCGCGAAGAGCGAAGGACCGGAGAAGAGGGTCGTGGTGGTGGGGGCGGGCGCTGGTGGTCTTGAAGCCGCGCGCGTCGCGGCCGAACGCGGCCACCAGGTGACGGTGCTCGAAGCCTCCAGCCAAGCGGGCGGCCAGGTGCGGCTCGCCACCCAGAACCCGCGCCGCAAGGAGCTGATCGGCATCATCGACTGGCGGCTGGCCGAGCTCGACCGCCTCGGCGTCGAGATCCGCTATGACACCTGGGCGGAGAAGGACGATGTGCTGGCGCTGGCGCCGGATGTCGTGATCGTGGCGACGGGCGGCATGCCGCAGAACCCGCCGCTGACGGAAGGCGACAATCTCGTCACCTCGAGCTGGGATATCATGGCAGGCTCCGTCAAACCGGCCGAGAATGTGCTGCTCTACGACGACAATGGCGGCCATCAGGGCATGGGCGCGGCCGAACTCATCGCCAACAGCGGTTCGAAGCTGGAGCTGGTCTCGCCGGAGCGCTTCTTCGCGCCGGAAATGGGCGGCATGAACCACGTGCCCTATATGCGCGCCTTCCACGAAAAGGGTGTCACCGTCACCATCAACACAAGGCTGCGTTCGGTGCGGCGCGAGGGCAACCAGCTCGTCGCCGAGCTCGCCTCGGACTTTGCCGACGGCTGGCGCGGCGAAAGGCGCGTCGACCAGGTGGTGGTCGAGCATGGCACGGCGCCGCTCGACGACCTCTATCTTGCGCTCAAACCGCTGTCGAAGAATGGCGGCGCGGTCGACTATGAGCGGCTGGTGAACGGCGGCGACATCTTCCCATCCCGCAATGCCGAAGGCGGTTTCGTGCTGTTTCGCATCGGCGACGCGGTCGCCTCGCGCAACATCCACGCCGCCATCTATGACGGCATCCGGTTCGGGATCAGGATCTGAGGGGCAGGTCGCCGCGCGAAATCGCGGCGGCGGGAAAAGTGCCGTAAAGGGCTGCGTTATCGGTTGCGGTTAGCCCGCTCTCCGCGGTCGGCTGTTCACTCGGCTCCCAAAGTCATTGTATATGCTTGTATGTATAACCAAGGATCGGTTAGTCTCGCGGGCGAGGGCAGGCCGGCAAGGCCAAGGAGGATCGACATGCGCAATGCTTCCCTCTTCGACCTGTCGGGCAGGAAGGCGCTCGTCACCGGCGCCAGCCGCGGCATCGGGCGCGGCATCGCCGAGGCGCTGAGTGCGGCCGGCGCCGCTGTCGCCGTCATGGCGCGCAGCCTTGCTTCGCTGCAGGAGACGACGGAGGCGATCCGGGCCGCCGGCGGGGTTGCGCATGCCATTGCCCTGGATGTCACCGACGTCGCCCGCTGCCGCGCCGCGACCGCCGAGGCAGCCAACCTGCTTGGCGGTCTCGATATCCTAGTCAACAATGCCGGCATGGAAGAGGTCAGGCCTTCGCTCGATGTCGATGAAGCGCTCTGGGACAGGATTGTCGACACCAACCTCAAGGGCGCCTTCTTCTGCGCTCAGGCCGCCGCCCGCCACATGCGCGATGCCGGACGGCCCGGCGCCATCATCAATTTGTGCTCGCTGACCTCCGAGGTCGGCATCCCCACGGCCGTGCCCTACGGTTCGTCGAAGTCGGGCCTGCTCGGCATGACGCGGGCGCTTGCGGCGGAGTGGGCGGGTCTCGGGATCAGGGTCAACGCGATTGCTCCTGGCTATTTCAGGACGGCGATGACCGAGGTGTTCTACGCCGACGAGGCGTGGCAGCAATCGATGCTCGCCAAGATCCCGCAGCATCGCTTCGGCGACCTTTCGGACCTGCACGGCATTGCTGTCTTCCTGGCCTCGGACGCCTCATCCTACATCACGGGTCAGTGCTTTCCGGTGGATGGGGGCTTTCTTGCCTCGATCTGATGCGGTTTGCCGTGGCCGACCAACCCTGCGGACGCAGAAAAATACTGGCGAGCATTATACGTACATGTATATACTTTTCCCGCGTTTCTGAGGAGCAGCCATGTCCGAGATCAGCTTCCACGACCTCTCATCCGCCAGCGCCGAACAGCGGGCGAGCCTGCTGAAGCGCGCCGAGGCCGACCTCTCGGTCTTCGTCGAGAAGGTCCGCCCGATTCTTGATGCGGTCAGGACGGAAGGCGACTCGGCGCTGCTCCGCTTCGTCCGGGATCTGGACAAGGCCGATGTGGCCGCGGGTAATCTGAAGGTCTCGGAGGCTGAGTTCGACGCTGCCTTCGGCAAGGTCGACAAGGATGTCATCGACAGCATCCGCTTCGGCATCACAAACATCAGGCATTTCCACGAGGAGCAGCGTCCCGAGACGATGTGGCTCAAGGAAGTCCGCCCCGGCGCCTATGCCGGCGACCGTTACACGCCGATCGGCTCGGTCGCGCTTTACGTTCCGCGCGGCAAGGGCGCCTTTCCGTCGGTGACGATGATGACCTCGGTTCCGGCCGTCATCGCCGGCGTGCCGCAGATCGCCATCGTGACGCCGCCGACCGCGGACGGTTCCGTCGATGCCGCGACCCTGGTCGCCGCTCGGCTCGCCGGAGTCGAGACCGTCTACAAATGCGGCGGCGCGCATGCTGTCGCGGCCGTCGCCTATGGCACCGAGACGGTGAAGCCCGCGCTCAAGATCGTCGGCCCGGGCAGCCCTTGGGTGGTGGCGGCCAAGAGCCTGCTGTCCTCGATCATCGACACCGGCCTTCCGGCCGGCCCGTCGGAAGCGATCATCTTCGCCGACGACAGCGTCGACGGCGGCCTCGCCGCACTCGACCTTCTGATCGAGGCCGAGCACGGACCGGACTCTTCCGCCTATCTCGTGACGCACAGCCGCAAGGTCGCCGACGCGGCTCTGGCAGCACTTCCCGACCACTGGTCCCGTATGACCGAGCAGCGGGTCGAGTTCTCGCGCGCGGTGCTGACCGGCAAGCGCGGCGGCATCGTGCTGACCGCGTCACTGGAGGACAGCTACCGCTTCATCAACGACTATGCGCCCGAGCACCTCGAAATCCTGTCCAGAGAGCCGTTCGCGCATCTCGGCCACATCACCGAGGCGGCCGAGATCCTCATGGGTCCGCACACGCCGGTGACGCTCGCCAATTTCGTCCTCGGGCCGAATGCGGTGCTGCCGACCAGCCGCTGGGCGCGCACTTACGGGCCGCTTTCGGTGACGGATTTCCTGAAACGTTCGTCGGTCGGCTATGTGACCTCGGCCGCCTATCCGGAGCTTGCCGGCCATGCCCGCAGGCTTGCCCGCTATGAGGGCTTCAGCTCGCATGAGAACGCGGTCTCGGAAATCCGCGACCGCTATCTCGGCGCCTGACGGGCCGGCGCGATGAAGGCCGCCAGACTGCATGGCCCCGGCGACCTGCGTGTCGAGGATATCGCCGCGCCGGGGGCTCCCGAGCCGGGCTGGGTGAAGCTCAATGTCGACGCCGCCGGCATCTGCGGTTCCGACCTCCACAATTTCCGCACCGGACAATGGATAAGCCGCGCGCCGTCGACGGCCGGCCATGAACTGACCGGCACGGTGGTCGCGGTCGGCGAGGGCGTCGGCACCGTCGCCGTGGGTGACCGGGTGGTCGCCGATTCCCGCTTCTGGTGCGGGGAATGCGCGCAATGCCGCGCGGGCAGGCGGCATCTGTGCGCCTCGCTGGGCTTCGTCGGCGAAGTATGCGACGGCGGCTTTGCCGAGCAGACGGTGCTGCCGGCGCGCCTGCTGCATCTCATCGACGCCGCGCTGGATGAAAGAGTGGCGGCCATGGCCGAGCCGCTCGCCGTCGCGCTGCATGCTGTGCGGCGCCTGCCGAAGACCGCGGGTTCGGTGCTTGTCGTGGGCTGCGGCACCATCGGCGGCTTGGCGGCGCTGCTCCTGTCGCGGACGCTCCCGGGCAGGGTGCTGATCGCCGACCGCAACAAGGCGCGCTGCGAGCGTGTCGCCCGGGTGACCGGCGCCACCATCGTCGATCTCGACCGCGAGGCCATTGCCGAAGCCACCGCCGACGCACCTCTGCTTGCCGCCGTCGAGGCGACCGGCAGCATCGCCGCGCTCAACCAACTGCTG
>NZ_RZRY01000547.1:0-4351 GCF_003998035.1 Mesorhizobium sp. M2A.F.Ca.ET.039.01.1.1
CCCATGACCGGATTGAAGACGAGCCTGCGCGCCGGCGCGATGCTCGCGGCCACCATCGGCGCCGCGGCCGCCCAGCCGCTGACCGTGGTCGAGCTGTTCACCAGCCAGGGCTGCTCGTCCTGCCCGCCGGCCAACGCCAACCTGATCAAGGTCAAGGACCAGCCGGGTGTGCTGGCGCTGTCGTTCAACGTCACCTATTGGGACTATCTCGGCTGGAAGGACACCTTCGGCCGCAAGGAATTCACCGATCGCCAGGTGACCTATGAGCCGCCGCTCGGCCGCGACGGGCCGTTCACGCCGCAGGTGGTGGTGAATGGCAGCCATGACGCCGTGGGCGCGGCGCCGGGCGAGATCCAGGGCCTCATCGCCAACAGCGGCCACCCGCAGGGTCCGGAGCTTTTGCTTGGGCCGGGCAAGGTCAGCATCGGCGCCGGCAAGGCGCCCGGCGGCGGCGCCGACATCTGGCTGGTGCGTTACAACAGAGGCGTCGTCGAGGTGCCGGTGGCGCGCGGCGAGAACACCGGCCGCACGCTGCCGCACGCCAATGTCGTGCATGCGCTGACAAGGCTCGGCAGCTGGAACGGCGACGCAACGACGCTGCCGCTGCCGGCGGCCAGCGGCGGCTTGGCCACCGCCGTGCTGGTGCAGGCGCCGCGCGGCGGGCCGATCCTGGCTGCCGCCGCCAACTGATTTTTCATTCCCTTTCGCGCGGGGCCGCATGGGCGGCAACGCTTCACCAAGGCCCGCATGCGCGCGCCAAACCAAGGAGACTATCTGATGACCAAGTTCCTCACGCTGCCGGCTCTGGCCCTCGCGCTTTCCGCCGCGGTCTTCGTTGCCGGCGCCCGCGCCGACGACACGACCAACGCCATGAAGCCCGCCAATGCCATGGCGACGGATGCGATGAAGCCAGCGACGGACGCGATGAAACCGGCCGACGCCATGAAGCCCGACGCGATGAGCACTGAGGCGATGAAGCCGACCACGGATGCCATGAAACCGGTGGATGCGATGAAGCCTGCAACCGACGCCATGAAGCCGGCGACGGACGCCATGAAGCCGGCGGATAGCACTGCTCAGTGAGGCTGAGCTCGCGGGGCAGCCGGCTTCGCAGCCAATCGCGAATGTCAGCGCTGGCCCCCGCTCCGTCTCGGCGCTGCGCGCCGATCCACCTCTCCCCCGCTTTGCGGGGGCGAGGAAACGCTAACCGCGAAGGGCGAGCAACGCCAATGAGCCACGGAGAGGCCTTCGCAAGCCTGGGTTCCTCGCCCCCGCCAAAGGTGGGGGAGAGGTGGCTCGGCGAAGCCGAGACGGAGAGGGGAGCGCCGCTGGCGATTACACGCCGCCGCACGGCAAAGTGAGAACCTCCCGATGGCTTCCTTCCTATATACTTAAGACAATTACAGGAGATCAGGACATGAACGGCATAAAGACAAAAGCCGCGCGGCCATTCTTCACCCGCGGCGCGCTTGCGGCGCTTGGCCTTGCGGCAGTCGCCGCGGCCGTCTTCTGGCAGAGCCCGGCCCGCTCGGCCGAGGACGCGGTGGTGATCCCGCCGCCGGCAATGGACGAGAAGGCGGCGAGCGGCACCAAGAAGGCGATCTTCGCCGGCGGCTGCTTCTGGGGCGTGCAGGGCGTCTTCCAGCACGTCAAGGGCGTCAGCAAGGCGGTCTCCGGCTATACAGGCGGCAGCGCCGAGAACGCCGTCTATGAGGTGGTCGGCACCGGCCGCACGGGCCATGCCGAATCCGTCGAGATCACCTACGACCCGTCGAAGGTCACCTACGGCCAGCTGCTGCAGGTCTATTTCTCGGTCGCGCACAACCCGACGCAGCTCAACTACCAGGGGCCGGATTCCGGCACGCAGTACCGCTCGACGATCTTCGCCGAGAATGACGAGCAGAAGAAGGTCGCCGAGAGCTACATCGCCCAGCTCGACAAGGCCAAGGTGTTTTCGAAGCCGATCGTCACCACGCTGGAAACCGGCAAGACCTTCTATCCGGCCGAGGATTATCATCAGGACTTCCTGACGCTGAACCCGACCTATCCCTATATCGTCTACAACGACCTGCCCAAGATCGAGAATCTCAAGGCGCTGTTCCCGCAGCTTTACAGCGAGAAGCCGGTGCTTGTGCTGGCCTCCAGCAAGAGCTGAGAGACCGTTTGGAAATTCTACTCCGGCGGCCATCTGCCGGCGGTTTCTGCGCTTCCGGTGCTCACGGACCTGATGTCCGCTCCGCTCCGGTTCTCGAAACCACCACCATATGACTCGCCGGAGCGAATTTCGAAACGGTCTCCGGGCCGGCCGGTTCCCGGCTTAGGGATATATGCGTGGCGGATGCCTAGGCGATTGGCCAAAGCCTACGCGAAGTCGCCATCCACGGGCGGAGCAAGGAGCGAAGCGACGCGCACAGACCCGAGGATCCATGCCGTGATTTCCGAGCGCCGCAAGGGTGCAGAATTCTGCTCTGATGCATCCTGCGCTCAAAGTCATGGCATGGATTCCAGGGTCTCCGCGACGCCGCTTCGCGGCTGCTCCGCCCAGGAATGACGAGGTTCGGGCGGCTTTGGCCAATCCCGGGCGGGCGGATGAGGGGCAGCGCCGGCGTCTGCAGTTTGAGCGCCGGCTGCCTGCCTTTGCCCAGGGTCGCGCCGTCAGCGCCACCCCTCATCCACCTGTGCCGGCACCTTCTCCCCGTGACCGGCCCACAGGGGGGAGAATCAGCAGCTTCGGCGTCTACTCCTCCAGGTCGATCTCCTCGGTCTGGCCGCCGCTGCAGGTGTAGCAGCAGTCCTCGCAGGATTCCTGATTGTTGGGGCCGACGCCCCAATAGGTGCTTTCGTCGCCGTCCACCCAGGCGCCGTAGCAGATCTTCTCGCCCTCGTTGCAGGAGATCGGCAGTTGCTTGGTCTCGCCGTCGTCGAGATAGAAATCCTTGCCGTCGCCCGGCCAGACATAGTCGCGGTCCTGGCTGTAGAGCTCGACGCGCATGGCGTTGGGATGGTTGTTCCTGATCTGGAAGGTGACGTCGCCGGCATGGGCGGCGGGCGCGATGAGGACGGCAAACGAAAGCGCGGCGGCGGCGCGGCGCGCGAAAGAGATGGACATGAGAACCCCCGAGACAGAATCGGCCCCCACGGCCGATGGCAGATGATGGCACGAGGCGTGGCGATGCCAAGGGGTGGGGAGGAAAATAGTGGGGTGAAATCTGGCGCGACCTCCTCCTTCTCCCCTTGTGGGAGAAGGTGGCTCGGCGCGCAGCGCCGAGACGGATGAGGGGTGCTCCAGCTTGGCGAAACCGCCTGAACCTCGCTAGCGCCAAGGCTCCAGACTTTGATCCCTAACATAAGCGATGATGGTATCGCACACCGCATCGAGTTCCTTCAGCACATCGTCGTTCCAGAACCGCAGCACGCGAAAGCCCCTGGCCTTCAATACGGCGTCGCGTTCCTGGTCATGCCGCGATTCCGCATGCTGGCTGCCGTCGATTTCGACGATGAGCCTGGCCTCGGCACAGACAAAGTCCGCCACGTATCGGCCCATCGGCACCTGCCGCTTGAACTTGATATTGTCGAGTCGCCGGCCGCGCAATTCTTGCCACAGGCGGTCTTCTGCCTCCGTAGGCTCGCGGCGCATAGAGCGGGCGAAATTGCGTTTGGTCGAGGTTACGGGTTGGTGCGGCATGGTGCGAGATTAGCCGGCCTTCGTGATTGCTCAAATATCCAGCGTTGCACTCCGCTGGAGCACCCCTCATCCGTCTCGGCGCTGCGCGCCGAGCCACCTTTTCCCACAAGGGGAGAAGGGGAAGAGCTACTCCGCCAGGTCCACCGTCTCTGTCGAATGCTCCACGCAGATGAAGCAGCAGGTGTCGCAGGGCTGGTCGTTGTCGGGGCCGACGCCGGCGCTGACGGAATCGTCGCCGTCCACCCAGGCGCCCCAGCAGATATGCTCGCCGGGCTCGCAGGAGATCGGCACGGATTTCTTCGCCTTCGGCCGGATCAGGAACACCTTGTCGCCGCCCGGCCAGACTTTCTGGCTGTCGCGGCTGAACAGCTCGAGCGCCACGCCGTCCGAGCGCTGGTTGCGCACGAAGACCGACATGTCGGCGGCGGCGGCCGGCGTGGTGAGGAGAAGGAGAGCGAGCAGAGCGCGAATCATGGCGAGGTCCCTGGGGGAGTAGAGCACGGGTGGAGGCGGGGCGCGACCTCCCCTTCCCCCCTTGTGCAGGGCTGTCCGGGGAAAGGTTCGGGTGAATCGAAATGCCGCATGTGCATGCCCCGTAAGACGGGGATTTTCCGTCTACCTTCTGGTTGTCGAGACTCAGAAAGGGAACGGGGCATGCGCTTTACG
>NZ_RZRY01000548.1:0-4351 GCF_003998035.1 Mesorhizobium sp. M2A.F.Ca.ET.039.01.1.1
TTCGAGCGGCGCCACATCGCCGCCATCGACAAACCGCCGCCCGTCAATCCAAGTCGAAGGTACCCCCGCTGCTCTCCCGATCAGATGAGCCTCGACTATGTCTAACTTTCCCCGGACAGCCCTGCCCGCCTTGGCGGGGGCGAGGAACCCAAGCTTTGATACGCCCGCGGGACAGCGCCCCTCTGCCTGCCGGGTATTTCTCCCACAAAGAGGGAGATTGGCTGTCCCACCGCTTTCGCCAATCACCAGCGCACGCCAGCCAAACTCCCGGCGCGCCCAAAAAAGCAAAACGCCGCGGTTTGATCCGCGGCGTTCGTTGTGAGCATTCGCTGTCCTCAGCTTGACGGCTGCGGTTCCATGCCGCCTTCGGGCTCCGGGCCCTTCTTGCGGCGGCCGCCGGTGCCGGCCTTCGGCACGGCCGAGCCACGGCTGGGCGGGGTGTCGTCGCCGAGGTCGCGGGCCGGCTTGTTGCCCGCGATCAGTTGCTTGATCTCTTCGCCCGACAGCGTCTCGTATTCGAGCAGCCCTTCGGCGAGCGCGATCCATTCCTTCTTCTTCTTGGTCAGGATGGCCTTGGCGGTCGAGTAGGCGTCGTCGATCAGCCGCCGCACTTCGGCATCGATGATCTGCGCCGTCTCTTCCGAGATGTTTTGCGTGCGGGCCACCGAGTGTCCGAGGAAGACCTCTTCCTGGTTGTCGCCATAGGCGACATGGCCGAGCTTGTCGGAGAAGCCCCAGCGCGTGACCATGGCGCGCGCCAGCTTGGTCGCCTGCTCGATGTCGGAGGAAGCGCCCGACGTGATGTTCTCCTTGCCGAACTTGAACTCCTCGGCGACGCGGCCACCCATCATGATCGCCAGCCTGGAGATCATGTATTTGTAGCTCATCGAATAGCGGTCGCCTTCCGGCAGTTGCATGACCATGCCGAGCGCGCGACCGCGCGGGATGATGGTCGCCTTGTGCAGCGGGTCCGCCGTCGGCACGTTGAGCGCCAGGATGGCGTGGCCGGCCTCGTGATAGGCGGTCAGCTCCTTCTCGGCCTGCGTCATCGCCGACGAACGGCGCTCCGCGCCCATCATGATCTTGTCCTTGGCGTCCTCGAACTCGGCCATGGTGACCAGCCGCTTGTTGCGGCGCGCCGCCATCAGCGCGGATTCGTTGACGAGGTTCATCAGGTCGGCGCCGGAGAAGCCCGGCGTGCCGCGCGCGATGACCTTGAGGTCGACATTGGGCGCCAGCGGCACGTTGCGCACATGCACCTTGAGGATCTTCTCGCGGCCTACGATGTCGGGATTCGGCACCACGACCTGGCGGTCGAAGCGGCCGGGCCTCAGCAGCGCCGGGTCCAGCACGTCGGGCCGGTTGGTGGCGGCGATCAGGATGATCGACTCGTTCGATTCGAAGCCGTCCATCTCGACCAGCAGCTGGTTCAGCGTCTGCTCGCGCTCGTCATTGCCGCCGCCAAGGCCGGCGCCGCGATGGCGGCCGACGGCGTCGATTTCGTCGATGAAGATGATGCAGGGCGCGTTCTTCTTGGCCTGGTCGAACATGTCGCGCACGCGGCTCGCGCCGACGCCGACGAACATCTCGACGAAGTCCGAGCCGGAGATGGTGAAGAACGGCACATTGGCCTCGCCGGCGACCGAGCGGGCGAGCAGCGTCTTGCCGGTGCCGGGCGGGCCGACCAACAGCACGCCGCGCGGGATCTTGCCGCCGAGGCGCTGGAACTTCTGCGGATCGCGCAGGAACTCGACGATCTCTTCGAGGTCTTCCTTGGCTTCGTCGACGCCGGCGACATCCTGGAAGGTGACGCGGCCATGCGCCTCCGTCAGAAGCTTGGCCTTCGACTTGCCGAAGCCCATCGCTCTTCCGGAGCCGGACTGCATCTGGCGCATGAAGAATATCCACACGCCGAGGATCAGGATCATCGGCAGCCACGAAATCAGGTAGCCGAACAGCGAGTTGGAGCCGTCGGTCTCAGGCTTGGCGGTGATGGTGACGTTCTTGTCCTGCAGCCTGGAAACCAGCGACGGGTCGCCCGGCGAATAAGTCTGGAAGCCGTTGGCGTTGTCCGTGTAGTTGCCGAAGACGCGGGCACCCGCGATGGTCACGCTCTTGACCCGGCCGGAGGCGACGTCCTGCAGGAACTGCGAATAGGGGATATCCGTCGTTGCACCGCGCGTCTGAGGCGTCTGGAACAGATTGAACAGGGCGATGAGCAGGACCGCTATGATCGCCCAGAGCGCGAGGTTGCGATAGTTCGGATTCATCTATTGTCCCGTTGGAGCCCGCCTGCGGGCCCGCGATGATGGAGAAGCTTGGGCCTAACATAGGGAGAGCGCCTCCCCTTGCCAAGCAGAACAGCACGTATCGGTTAAGCTTTCGCCCACCGTCGCCCACCATCATGGCCATGGAATGGCGGCGCCGGCACCGGCGGCGCTCCGACAAGCATCGCGACGGCGGTGGCGGGTTCAATGTCGAAGCACGGCAGGAAGCGCGCGAAAGGGGCAACCGCCGGAACGATCGACACCGATTGCCGGCCGGCGTCGCCGCCAGCGAAATCAAGGCGTTTGCCGCCGGACCATAGCGCTGGCTCCGCGGCAAGCGCCGCGCGTGAAAGGCTCTGTGGAACATCCTCGCTGAAGGGCGCTTTACTGGCGGCGGCAGGGCCCAGCGGCGCGATCACCAAATCGCCCGACCCGTCTTTCAAAGTGATGCGCCGGCGGTTGTCCCAAAGCCAATTATCCGCCGGCGGCGCGGGGACGGGCAGGTTGCGGCTTTCGCGGCGAAGGAAAATGCCTGTACGGCGCGCATCGACCACCGTCCGCGACAATGTAGCGCAAAGCGATCCCAGCTGCAGGCGGGAAAGCAGCTCAGCACAGCGCGCCTGGTCGGCGAGAAAGGACATGCCGCCAACCGTGGCCAGCAGGATGCGCAGCACGTATACGGCCGCTTGGCCGTCCTCATGCCAAGCGAAATCGCGATCGAGGCGGATGAGACCCGGAACCGGTCTGCTGGCGAACGCGTCGATGAGCATGGCGGCGCGGCGGCCGATGTCGTGGCGCTCACGTGCCGCCTGGGCCGACAGCGCCAGCGCCTCGGCAATGCGCCGTTCGCCTTCGCCCTGCGCGAGCGACGCGCGCATGCGTGGCCGCTCGAAGCGGACATCCATATTGGTCGGGTCCTCGATCCAGCCGATGTCGCGATGCCGCAGCATGTCGCGCAGTGCCGCACGCCTTGTGCCGAGCAGCAGCCGGACGATCCAGGTGCGCCAGTCATGCAGCGTGGCGGGCGCCATGCCGGCAAGCCCGCGGCCGTCATCGTCGCGTGCCTGCCGCATCAGCACCGTCTCGGCCTGGTCGTCGGCGGTGTGCCCGGTCAGGATCAGCTTGATGCCTTCGGCGTCGGCTGCTTGCGCCAGCAGCCTGTAGCGCGCCGCGCGTGCCGCGGCCGGCAGACCGGTCAGGGGCTTGTCGCCGCGCCAGGCGAGAATGCGATGCGCGACGCCGCGCTCGGCGCAGAAATCGGCAACCTGCCGTGCCTCGGTGGCCGAATCCGGCCGCAAGCCATGATCGATCGTCACCGCGAGCAGCCTGGCGCCCGGTGCGGTCCGGTCGAGATGATCTTTGAGAAGGAGGAGCAGGGCGGTCGAGTCGCTGCCGCCGGACACGGCTGCAACGGCGCCGGTCGAAAGGTCCAGGTCGGAGAAAAGGTCGTCTGAGAGGTCGGCTTTGGTATCGGGCGTCAGCACGCCGCCAGCGCCTTTTCCTGCTTGATGCGCTCCTTGAGCGTGGCTGAGACGTCGGGATAGCGCTTGCCGATCTCGTTGAAAGTGGCGCAGGCGACGTCATTCTGCTTCAGTCCGACCAGCGAAACCCCGAGCTTGAGCAGCATGTCGGGGGCTTTCTTGGCCTTCGGGTACTCCTTGCTGGCGGCGAGGAAGACTTCGGCCGCGTCACGGTATTTCTGCTCACCCAGCAGAGACTCGCCCAGCCAGTAATGCGCGTCCGCCGCCTTGGCGTCCTTGGGGAAGCGCGAGATATGGTCGCGAAAGCCCTGCTCGGCGGTTGGATAGTCGCCCGACAAGATGAACTGGTAGGAATTGCGGTAGAGCTCGTCGGGATCGTTGGTCGACGGCAGGGCCGCGACTTGCGTGTCGCCGGACTTGTTCTTCTTGGCCGGCGTCTCGGCGGAAGGAGCGCTTGCCGTGGCCGCGGGAGCCTGCACCGGCGCGCTGGCTTGCGGGCCGGTCTCGGCATTGACGACATTGCCGTTCTTGTCGACGGTGATGGTGCCGAAATTCTTCGGCGGCGCGCCGGTGATCAGCTTGCCGGGGTCGCCGGTCTGCGAT
>NZ_RZRY01000549.1:0-4350 GCF_003998035.1 Mesorhizobium sp. M2A.F.Ca.ET.039.01.1.1
ATAGAGCACCGTGTGCCCGGCGCGCGCGGCAAGGTCCATCCAGCGGCTCTGCGGGTCCTCGACGCGGGGGGCAGCGCCCAGCCAGCGCGCCAGCAGGCGCGGGACGACCAGCAGCAGCACGGCGAGGCCGAGGGTGAAATGCAAATAGGGCGGGTCGGCGCGCGCATGGCGCCCGCCCTCGGCGGTGAACCAGGCGATGACGACCAGCAGGGCCGTAAGCCAATGGATCGCGATGGTGATCTGTGAATAGCGCCGCATCGGGCTTGCTCCGTCTTGTCAGGCACGCGCATGCCGAGGTCGGGAACGCCTCGGCACGCAACGTTCATATGGTTCCGCGGGCGTCCAGGCAGGCGCCCGCAGTTGCCCCGCAGCGGGGCGCGTTCAGGCGATGTCGGCCGGCGCGGCTTTGCGCTTGCGGCCAGTGATCATCGCGCGAACAAGGTTTTCATTGTGGCGAAGGCTTGCCAGCGCCACGCCGCCGATATGGACGAGCACCAGCGCGAGCAGGCCGTGGGCGGCCAGGCTGTGCGCGTCCTCCACCCAGGATACGCCGAAATACGCGTCCGTCGTCTGCATCCACCCGGTCACCGCCACCGACACCATCATGGCCATCAGCACGAGCACCATCGCGCCGCCCGCCGGGTTGTGGCCGATATAGCGGGCCTCGCTGCCTCTCAATATGGCAAGGAGATAGCGCAGCACCGTCGCGGGATCGCGCACGAATTGCGAGAAGCGCGCATAGGGCGTGCCGACGATGCCCCACACCAGCCTCATGGCGACAAGCGAGGCGGCGGCGTAGCCGGCCCAGTGGTGGATGTTCTCGGCGCTTTGCGGCGTGAACCAGGCGATGGCGAAGCTCAGCACCAGCGCCCAGTGGAAGCCGCGCACGACACGGTCCCAGACGCGCACCACGTCGCGGTGCGCCTGGGCCTGTGCCGGCAAGGCTCGATCAGTTTTCGCCGGCTTCGGCATTGTCGAGCTTCTCCAGCGTCTCGGCATTGTAGGCGGTGTTGACCTTCTTGCCGTCCTTGTCGACCGCATAGATCTCGTAGCAGCCCTTCTCGGTCTTGATCTGGCGCACGGTGAGGCCCTCGCCCTTCAGCTGCGCCTCGAGCGTCGCCTTGGGCTGGAACTTCGATTTCGCGGCGGTGCTGCAGGTGCCGGCCGCCAGCGCCGGTCCGGCGATCACGCCCGCGAGGGCGGCGATAAGAAGAGTGCGATACATGGGATATCCATCCGGTTGGGAGGTTGCGGCGCGGCTGAGGATTCAGCCGACAGGCCGTGACGGCTTGCGCGCGTCATTGGCGAGGCATAGCTGATCCAAGCTGACAACCGACTGACAGCCTTCCCGAGGGGCGGGCGCGGCGCGGGAGATCCGGGCGGCGTGCCCGATATCGCTGAATTTTTCGGCTAAGCCGGCAGGCTCCTACACGGCGAGCGTCGGCTCGGTGTTGACCTCCAGCGCCGCTTCCGCCTCGTGATCCTCGTCGGGCAGGACCTCGGCATGCACCGCCAGCGGGCGGCCGATCCAGAGCGGGTCGACGAGATGATCGCGCCTGGCATTGGCGGTGTTGGGGTGAATCAGGATGCTCAAGCCGCCATGGTTCAGCATCAGCCACGGAACCAGCGTGGCGAAAAGGCCGGTGGCGAAGGAGACCTGGTACATGGCCTGGTCATGCGGGCCGACCTTCCTGTCGTGCCAGTTGCCCAGCCGCACGCGAAAACGCTCGCCGATGCGCTCGCGCAGCCATTCGGCGTGCCGGCGCTCGGCCGCATCGCCGAAATAGATATGGGCGTGATAGCTGGCGATCTCCGAAAGCTGTCTCGGATTATCTGGCGTGGCGTCGTTCATCGCGATGCTCCCCTCCCCGATGGTTCGATCCTGAGCGGTGGGACTGTAGGCGGTTCTCCGTTTCCTGGAAACGGGTGAAGCGCTCCGTTCAGTGTCGGCGAGTTTGGCTGGCAATCGCGGACGCTGGCGCTGCCCCCTCTCCGTCTCGGCGCTGCGCGCCGAGCCACCTCTCCCCCGCCTTTGGCGGGGGCGAGGAAATGCTAACCGCCGAGGGCGAGGAAATGCCAATTGCAGTGGGTGCGGCTTCGGAAAGCTTGGGTTCCTCGCCCCCGCCAAAGGCGGGGGAGAGGTGGATCGGCGAAGCCGAGACGGAGAGGGGGAGCGACCTCCGCGATTGCGCTCGGAGCGCTTCCCTACCCCTCGCCGCCATTCGCGCCGCTTCCCCACAGCGCCCGCCGGATCAGGCCGCGCTTCTTCTTCCTCGATACCAGATCGACATCGCTGACCAGCCGCGCGCCGCCCTCACGCCGCTCCAGCGTGATCTTGCGCGTATGAAAAGCTTCCAGCTCGGCGCGGTGGGCGACGCTGATGATGGTGACGGTGGGCAGTTCCTTCATCACCGTCTGCATCATCGTGTCCTGGCTCTTCTCGTCCAGCGCCGAGGTCGCCTCGTCGAGCACGACGATGTCCGGCGCATGCAGCAGGAGGCGCGCGAAGGCCAGCCGCTGCTTCTCGCCGCCGGACAGCGTCTGGTCCCACGGCGCCTCTTCCTCCAGCCGGTTCTTCAGATAGCCGAGGCCGACCTTGTCGAGGGCAGCGGCGATCTCGGCCTTCTTCCAATTGTCGGCGGCGGCCGGATAGGCGGTGGCGCGGCGCAGCGTGCCGGACGGGATATAGGGGCGCTGCGGCAGCATGAAGAGCCGCTTGCCCGGATGGAAATCGACGCGGCCGCTGCCCCAGGGCCACAGGCCGGCGATGGCGCGCACCAGCGTCGACTTGCCGGTGCCGGACTCGCCCGAGACCAGCACGCGCTCGCCGGGCTCGATCGCCACCTCGGTTTCCTTCACCACCGAGGTACCGTCGTCGAGCGTCACGGAAAGATTCCTGAGGCTGAGCATGGCGCCGTCCTCGGTCTCGCCGCGCTGGATGCGGCCCAGCCTGTCATTCGCTTCGGCCCGCTCCAGCCCGTCGAGAGACATCATCAGCGAGGCGATGCGGCGGGCCGAGGCGTTCCAGTCGGCGAGCCGGGGATAATTGTCGACCAGCCAGCCAAAGGCGCCTTGCACCATGGCGAAGGCGGAGGCCGCCTGCATGACCTGTCCAAGGCTCATCGAGCCGTCGAGGAATTTCGGCGCGCATAGAAGCACCGGCACTACCGGCGCAAACAGGCTGGAGCCCTGCGAGACGAGCGTGGTGCGCATGTGCTGGCCGGTGAGCCGCGCCCAGCGGCCGAGCACGGCAGCGAAGCTGCGGTCGATGCCGGCGTTCTCCTCCTCCTCGCCGCCCAGCAGCGCGATACTTTCACCGTTTTCGCGCACGCGCGTCAGCACGTAGCGGAACTCTGCTTCCGTCTGGTTCTTCTGCTCGGAAAGCTCGACGAAATGGCGGCCGATGAAGAACATCGAGGTCGAGGTGATGGCGGCATAGATGACGGCGGTGACGACGAGGAAGCCGGGCACGGTGATGACCGAGCCGCCCAGCGAAAAGCTCAGGGCGCCGCCGATGGTCCACAGCACCACGATGAAGGTCGAGGCCGACAGGAAGGCGTTGAGCACGCCGGCGACGAAATCCACCGGCGATTCCGTGGCGATCCTGAGATCCTCGGTCAGGCGGGCCTCGGGGTTGGCGTGGTCGCCCTTGACGAGGTTGAGCTGGTAATAGCGGCCGCTGGCCAGCCAGCGCTGGATGACCGCCGTGGTCAGCCAGGAGCGCCAGCGGCGCTGCATGGTCATGCGCAGATAGACCTGGGCGACCACCAGGCTGATGCTGCCGGCGACCAGCGGCAGGAAGATAGCGCTGAGCCAATAGACGGTGTGGGCGTCGCGCTGCTCGATAGCGTCGAAGATCGCGCGGTTCCAGCGGTTGATGCCATATTGAAAACCGACATTGACGCAGATCAGCACGAGCAGCCCGATCGTCAGCGGCCAGGCGAGCCTGTCGCCATGCAAACCCCAGTAGCCGCGGCCGCTGATCCAGAAGCGCCGCAGAAGATACTTCTTGCGCGCCCGCTCGGCCTCTTCGGGCGAAAGCTGAGGACCCGGCTCGGCGGCCTCGGGCGGCGGCGACCCGGCATGGCCGATGGCCTCGGGCGCGGCATCGGCGGGGGCTTTTTGCTCCGAAGCCTTGGGCTCGGCATCGCGCGGCCTGGGTCGCTTCTCCTGCCGCGGCTTCGGCTTCTCTATCTGCTTCTGCGGGCGCGATTGGCGGACCGCACGCAAAGTGGCGGCGCCTGCGGGCGTCGGTTTGGCTTTGGCCTTGGGCATCGCCGCACAACGGCCCAAAAATCAAAAGGTTTCATGGGTTCGGCGGGGCCAATCGCATAGGGCGCTCCCCCTCTC
>NZ_RZRY01000054.1:0-17011 GCF_003998035.1 Mesorhizobium sp. M2A.F.Ca.ET.039.01.1.1
GAGCAAGGCATCGAGTTCTACCATTCGACCTCGTCGGCCGATCTGATCGCCCGCATGACCAACAACGCGCAGGCGGCGCGCAGCGTGCTCGATCTCGTCGTAACGTCCTATGTGCGCGACCTGGTGACGCTGGCCGTGCTCGTCGGTGTCATGATCTGGCAACAGCCGGCGCTGTCGCTGATCTGCTTCGTCGTCGGGCCGGTGGCGATCTACGGCGTCAACCGCATCCTGAAGCGCGTCCGCAACATCGCCGCCATGGAGTTCCGCTCGCTTGGGCAGATCGTTCATGTCATGCAGGAAACGGCGATCGGCGTACGCGTCGTCAAATCCTTCAACCTTGAAGGCGCGATGCGCAAACGCATGTACCAGGCCGTCTCCGACGTCGAGAACCGCGCCAACAACATCGCCACGCTGGAGGCGGCCACCAGCCCGGTGATGGAAACCATTGCCGGCCTGGCAATCGCCGGCGCGGTCTTCATCAGCGGATTCCTGGTACTGCAGGGCGGGCAGATGCCGGGCAACATCATGGCCTTCATCGCATCGCTGCTGCTCGCCTATGAGCCGGCTAAGCGCCTGGCCCGCGTTCGCATCTCGCTCGAGACCGGCATCGTCGGCGTGCGCATGATGTTCCAGCTCGCCGACCGGCCGCTGACGCTCGCGGAAAAGCCTGGCGCGAGGCCGCTGCAACCTGGACCGGGCGAAATCCGCTTCGACGATGTCAGCTTCGCCTATCCGGAAAGCCCGCCGGTGTTCGAGGGCTTCAACCTGACGCTCGCGGCCGGCAAGATGACGGCGCTGGTCGGGCCGTCGGGCAGCGGCAAGTCGACGATCCTGAACCTGATCATGCGCATGTACGACCCGCAGACCGGCAGGGTGATGTTCGACGGCCAGGACATCTCCTTCGCGACGCTCGATTCGCTCCGGAAGAAGATCGCCTATGTCAGCCAGGACACGTTCCTGTTCGCCGGCACGATCATGCACAATATCCGCCTCGGCCGCGAGGACGCGACCGATGAAGAGGTGATCGCCGCAGCCAAGGCCGCCAACGCGCATGACTTCATCAGCGCCATGGCCAAGGGCTACGAGACGGAGGTCGGCGAAAACGGTTCGCTTTTGTCCGGCGGCCAGCGCCAGCGCATCTCGATTGCGCGCGCCATGCTGCGCAATGCCGAGATACTGCTGCTCGACGAGGCGACCAGCGCGCTCGACGCCGAATCGGAAGCGCTGTTCCGCGACGCGCTGCAGCAACTGACCGTCGGACGCACGACGATCGTCATCGCGCACCGGCTGTCGACGGTGCACCAGGCCGACACCATCGTGGTGCTGGAAAAGGGCAAGGTGCAGGAGAGCGGCCCGCACAAGACCCTGCTCAAGCAAGGCGGGCTCTATCAGAAGCTTTATGAATATCAGCTGATGCCGTAGGCGCGGCGCCCACCTTCTCCCCTTGCGGGAGAAGTTGGCCGCGAAGCGGCCGGATGAGGGGTGTTCCAGCTTGGCGGCGCCGTTTATCCAGTCGGAATTCGCCAGCGTCTCACTCCGCTGGAACACCCCTCATCCGTCTCGGCGCTGCGCGCCGATCCACCTTCTCCCGCAAGGGGAGAAGGAGAAGCGCTCCTCACTCCGGCACTTTCCGCACCGCGCCCTTGTCGGCGCTGGTGGCGAAGGCGGCGTAAGCGCGCAGGGCCGTCGTCACCTTGCGCTTGCGCTTTTCGGCCGGCTTCCAGGCGTCCGGGCCCTTGGCGTTCATCGCCGCGCGGCGCGCTTCGAGCTCGGCATCGCTGACGGCGAGCCGGATGGTGCGGTTGGGGATGTCGATCTCGATCGTATCGCCTTCCTGGACCAGGCCGATCGCGCCGCCCTCGGCGGCTTCCGGCGAGACGTGGCCGATCGACAGGCCCGACGTGCCGCCGGAGAAGCGGCCGTCGGTGATCAATGCGCAGGCTTTGCCGAGGCCTTTCGACTTCAGGTAGCTGGTCGGGTAGAGCATCTCCTGCATGCCTGGACCGCCGCGCGGCCCCTCATAGCGGATGACGACGATGTCGCCGGCCTTGATCTCGTTGCCTAGGATCGCCTTGACGGACGCATCCTGGCTTTCGAAGACGCGGGCCGGGCCGGTAAATTTCAGGATCGACTCGTCGACGCCGGCGGTCTTCACGATGCAGCCGTCGAGCGCCAGATTTCCCTTCAGCACAGCAAGGCCGCCATCCTTCGAGAACGGCGTCTTGGCCGAGCGGATCACGCCCTTCTCCCGGTCGAGGTCGAGCTCGTCCCAGCGGCGGTCCTGGCTGAAGGCGACCTGGGTCGGCACGCCGCCGGGGGCGGCGCGGAAGAAGTCGCGGACATTCTCGGCCGAAGTGCGGGCGATGTCCCAATGGTCGAGCGCCTCGCCGAGCGTAGCGGTGTGCACCGTCGGCAGGTCGCGGTTGATCAGGCCCGCCTGGTCGAGCTGGCCGAGGATCGCCATGATGCCGCCGGCGCGGTGGACGTCCTCCATATGCACGTCGGACTTGGCCGGCGCCACCTTGCAGAGCACCGGCACTTTCCGCGACAGCCGGTCGATGTCTTCCATGGTGAAGTCGACCTCGCCCTCATGCGCGGCGGCGAGGATGTGGAGCACCGTGTTCGTCGAGCCGCCCATGGCGATGTCGAGCGCCATGGCGTTCTCGAAAGCGCCCTTGGAGGCGATGCTGCGCGGCAGCGCGCTTTCATCGTCCTGCTCGTAATAGCGCTGGGCGAGATCGACGGCGAGATGGCCGGCCTCGCCGAATAGGCGCTTGCGATCGGCATGGGTGGCCAAGGTGGAGCCATTTCCCGGCAGCGACAGGCCTAGCGCCTCGGTCAGGCAGTTCATCGAATTGGCGGTGAACATGCCCGAGCACGAGCCGCAGGTCGGGCAGGCCGAGCGCTCGATGACCTTGACGTCCTCGTCGGATATCTTGTCGTCGGCGGCAGCGACCATGGCGTCGACAAGGTCGAGCGCCTGCGCCTTGCCGGCCAACACCACCTTGCCGGCCTCCATCGGGCCGCCGGAGACAAAGACGGTCGGGATGTTGAGGCGTAGCGAGGCCATCAGCATGCCGGGGGTGATCTTGTCGCAATTGGAGATGCAGACCATGGCGTCGGCGCAATGCGCGTTGACCATGTATTCGACGGAATCGGCGATCAGCTCGCGCGACGGCAGCGAATAGAGCATGCCGTCATGGCCCATGGCGATGCCGTCGTCGACGGCGATGGTGTTGAACTCCTTGGCGACGCCGCCTGCCTTCTCTATCTCGCGCGCGACCAGCTGGCCGAGATCCTTCAGGTGCACGTGGCCGGGCACGAACTGAGTGAAGGAATTGACCACCGCGATGATCGGTTTGCCGAAATCACTGTCCTTCATGCCGGTGGCGCGCCACAGGCCGCGGGCGCCGGCCATGTTGCGGCCATGGGTGGTGGTACGGGAACGATAGGCAGGCATTGCATTGTCCTTGCTGGCTGGCCACGCCGATGCGCGGCGGGCGGCGCTCAAATTTTGGTCGGCAGCGGTTATAGCGACCATGATCCGGCCTTGCCACAATTTTGCGCTGCGCCAGGATTCTTCAGGAAAATCTGAAATCGCTGTCGGATCGCGCCATATCGATCCGTCCTTGAGGCAGACGGTATGAACGGCACAAATCGCCGACCCGCCGTTGACGATGTAAGCAACATAAGTCCGAGGAGCACGACATGCAAAAGATCACCACCTGCCTGTGGTTCGACGGCCAGGCCGAGGAGGCGATGAACCACTACATATCCATCTTCAGGAACTCGAAAGTGCTGAGCGTTTTGCGCTGGCCCGAGGGTCACCCCGATGAGGGCAAGGTACTGATGACCACGTTCGAGCTCGATGGCGTGCCGTTCCAGGCGCTCAATGGCGGTCCCTACTTCAAGTTCAACGAGGCAATGTCGCAGTCGATCGACTGCAAGACGCAGGAAGAGGTCGACTATTTCTGGGAGAAGCTCACCGAGGGCGGCGAGCCCGGCCAGTGCAGCTGGCTGAAAGACAAATTCGGCGTCTCCTGGCAGGTCGTGCCGGAGCAGTTGCCGAAACTGCTTCTGGATCCGGACAGAGCGAAGGCCGGGCGCGTGATGTCGGCGATGATGCAGATGGGCAAGATCGATATCGCCAAGATCGAGGAAGCGGCGAAGGGGTGAGCGCGACTTTCCCTTCTCCCCTTGTGGGAGAAGGCAAGGCAGCGCTCACGCCGCCTTATCGCGGACCTGGTAGTCCTTGACGGCGGTGAAGCGGATCGCCTTCCAGCGCTCGGCCTCATAGTTCAGCGAGAAGGCGTGCTGGGCCAGAAACACCGGATCGTTGTCGAGGTCGCGGGCGATGTCGCCGCGATGCGATTCGATGAAACGCTGCACCTCCGCCTTGTCGTCGGCCGCGATCCAGCGGCAGACCGAGAAGCGCGACATCTCGAAATCCACCGGCAGCGTGTATTCGATGTTCAGCCGTTCCTTCAGCACGTCAAGCTGCAGGGCGCCGACGACGCCGACGATGGCCGGCGAACCGTCCTCCGGCGAGAAGAGCTGCACCACGCCCTCCTCGGCCATCTGGTGCAGCGCTTCCTTCAGCTTCTTGGCCTTCATGGCGTCGCCGAGGCGCACGCGGCGCAGGATTTCCGGGGCGAAGTTCGGCACGCCGCGGAACAGGATCTCCTCGCCCTCGGTCAGCGTATCGCCGATGCGCAGCGTGCCGTGGTTGGGGATGCCGACGACGTCGCCGGCAAAGGCCTCGTCGGCGGTGACGCGGGTGCGGGCGAAGAAGAATTGCGGCGCGGACAGGCTCATCGGCTTGCCGGTGCGCACCAGCTTGGCCTTCATGCCGCGCTCCAGCTTGCCGGAGCAGACGCGGACGAAAGCGATGCGGTCGCGGTGGTTTGGATCCATGTTGGCCTGGATCTTGAAGACGAAGGACGTCATCTTGTCCTCCGTCGCCTCGACCGTACGCTCATCGGCCTCCTGAGCGCGCGGCGGCGGGCCATAGGCGCCGAGCGCCTCGATCAGGTCGCGCACGCCATAATTGCGCAGCGCCGAGCCGAAATAGACGGGCGTCAGATGACCTTCGCGGAAAGCGTCGATATCGAGCGGCCGGCAGGCCTCGCGCGCCAACTCCAGTTCCTCGATGAAGTCGTTGCGCTCGTTCTCCGGCAAAAGCCCGGCGACGCGGTTGGAATCCGGACCGTTGACGGGCGTGCGTTCCTTCTCGTCGTCGCTCCTGCGCACCGCGTTCTGCGCCAGATGATAGGTGCCCGAGAAGGTCTTGCCGCGGCCGATCGGCCAGGTGACGGGCGCGGTGTCGAGCGCCAGCTTCTGCTCGATCTCATCCAAAATCTCGAACGGATCGCGGCTCTCGCGGTCCATCTTGTTGACGAAGGTGATGATCGGGATGTCGCGCAGCCGGCAAACCTCGAACAGTTTCAGCGTGCGCGGCTCGATGCCCTTGGCGGCGTCGATGACCATGACGGCGGAGTCGACCGCAGACAGCGTGCGGTAGGTGTCGTCGGCGAAATCCTCGTGGCCGGGCGTGTCGAGCAGGTTGAAGACGTTGTCGTCATATTCGAAGGTCATCACCGAGGTGACGACCGAGATGCCGCGCTCGCGCTCGATCTTCATCCAGTCGGACCGCGTCTGGATGCGGTCCTTCTTGGCCTTGACCTCGCCGGCAAGCTGGATGGCGCCGCCGAACAGCAGCAGCTTTTCGGTGAGCGTGGTCTTGCCGGCGTCAGGGTGGGCGATGATCGCGAAAGTGCGGCGGCGCGATACCGCCTGTTCGATGTCTTCTGCCAATTTTTTGGAATCCTGTCTGTGGCGCGGGCTTCTAGCAGCGCATGGCCGGCCTGTCGACAGTTTCGGGCGGATCGGTTCGCAGGGGGCGCGTTCGCCGCCACGGCAGGGCCCTGCACATAGTCAGGCCTCGCCATGCTCCCTGCGGCCGAACCTGGTGATCGATCGTATCTCCGAGCGACCGACGCCGATGTCGCGCAGCAGATAATCCGGCAGCTCGTCCAGCCTGGCCCGGTCCCTGCGAATGCGCACGATGCGCGCCACGAGCACTATGCCGGAGTGGCAGGTTTCGACGGCTGCGGCAAAGAGGCGCCTGAGAACCGTCCGGTCGGTGATCAATTCCTGCCCAAGGATGGACATGGTCGTATCTCCCTTGCGGTTGAATGATGAAAGCGGGAGGGCCGTCCACGGCCCTCCCGGAGGCTGTGCCGACGGGTCGTCAGGACCGATCGTGTTCGCAGCTCACATACGGGTTCCAGTCGGCGAACATGCCGGCCGGGTTGTGCCGCCAGTGCCAGACATGGAGCTCGTAGTAGGGATCCACCGGGTGAATACCCACCGTCGTCTTGCGCTGCAGCGTGCGGCCGAGGAATTCAGGAACGCCCTTGCCCTTCCAGTCCTTCTCGAAGACGATGTATTCCATGCCGACAAGCTGCATCGAGCCATCGGCTTCCGGCTCGTAGGTCAGCACGTCGGGTTCGCCGAGCACCAGCCTGCCGTCGCCTGCGCGGCCAGGATGGATGAAATGGACCCCCATCGTGCCGTGCTCGTCATGCGTCGTGCATTCGAACAGCTGCTGGTAGCCGTCCGCCTTGGCGACCTTGATGTCGAGGTACTTGGCCGCCATGTCCCGAGACCGGTTGAGCACCGGATCGGGCATGTCATGGGCGACCGCGGCGCCGCAAAGCAGCGCCGAGACGCCGACAGCAAGGACGATTTCCGTAAAGCGCTTCACGATCGATCCCCTCCCATCAGGCGGCGGCGTAGGCCGTCGTCGGATCGAACAGGCGCTTGATCTGGGTGATCTTGGTCGCCGGGAAGCCGCTCATCTTGGCGTGGCGCTGGATGATCGCTTCGTCCTTGGCGAGGTAGACGCAGAAAGTCTTGTCGTCCGCCACGAAGGATTCCACCCACTGGATGTCCGGGCCGAGCTCGGCAAGGACTGCGTTCGAGGCCTTGGACGCATCGCGAAGCTGCTCGCGCTCGAAGGTGCCGACCTTCGGGATCTCGCGCTCGATGATGTATTTCTGCATGTCACAAACTCCTTCATCTGAGGTTCAAATGCCGCCGGGCACTCGACCAAATCGGTGCCGGTGACATCCCTGGGGCAGCTGAGGTAAACTCTCGCTTGGCCCGCCAGGCAGACGGAGAATTACGGAACCGGCGGCCGACAGTCCTTACGCCGTCCTTATCTTGTTCTGATCCTTTGCCTATTGCCGTTACCGGGATTGCTGCCGATGGGAATTCATTGCTTCGGCGACTTCGAGCTTAACGAGAGCTCCCGCGCCATTCGTCTCGCCGGAAACGAGATCGAGGTGCAGCCCCTCGTCTTCGATTTCCTCGCCATCCTGCTGCGCCACCAGGACCGCGCCTTGAGCAAGGACGAGTTGCTTGAAACGCTCTGGCCGGGCGTGACGGTGACCGAGGCTTCGCTGCAGCGTGTCGCGAGCCTAGCCCGAAGCGTTCTGCGCCAAGGCGGCATGGAGACGGCGCTGCGCAACCTGCCCCGCTTCGGCTACCGTATTTGCCTCGACCAGGCAGCCGCTTCGGAAAAGGGGCCGGCGCCGGCCGATACGGGCAGCAGGCGTTCCAGCCCAGGTACGCAAATCCTGGCCGCACGCGCGGCCGTCGCGGCGCGAAAATGGCACGAGGCCGCGGCCGCTTTCAGGGAAGCAGATGCCGCCGACGAGTTGCTGACGGCCGACCTCGAAGAATGGGCGCTGGCGCTGGAATGCATGGGGCGGCCCTCAGAAGCGATCCCGCTCCTGACGCGCGCGGCAACGGAATACGGCATGGCCGGCGAACGCCTGCGGGCGGCTTCCCCGGCAATCACCCTTGCCATGATCCATCTCGAGAGAGGAGAGCTTGCTGCGGCCAAGGGCTGGCACAAGCGTGCCGCGCAGCTGATCGACAAAGCAACCGAGAGCAGGGAACATGGCCTCTGGTGCTGGATGGGCGCGCGCATCAAGGGCGCGGAGGCCGAGCCGGAGCATGCGCTCGCTCTTGCCGAGCAAGCTTTCGAGGTCGGCAAAAATCTCGAAGACCCAGTCGTGGAATCGCTCGGCCTTATCTATCGCGGCTTTTTCAAGCTTTGCCTTGGGGAAACAAAAGCCGGTCAGGAGGACCAGGATTTTGCCGCCGCGCTCGGCCTCTCCAGCGATGTCGACCCGATCGTCGGCGGCATCCTCTACTGCAACATCCTTTGGGCCTGCCGCAATTTCGGCGACTGGGCGCGAGCCAACCAATGGAGCCTCAGCTACGAGGGCTGGTGCAGAGGGCATGGGCTGGAGGAACTTACGGGCTCGTGTCGGCTGCATCGGGCCGAGGTGCTCGGCGTCCATGGCACGCTGAGGGAGGCTGAGGCTCTGGTGCGCGCGGCGCTCGATCAGCTTACGCTCGATGCGCCCTGGGCGAAAGGCGATGCCTTACGTGTGCTGGGCGACATTCATCTCGCCGCAGGCGATTTCGTCGAGGCGGATGCAGCCTATCGCGCGTCCCATGCCGCTGGCTGGGATCCGCAGCCAGGCTTTGCGCTGCTGCAGATGGAGCTCGGCCAGGCGGAAGCCGCATTCAGCGCCCTTGAGCGGTCGCTTGTCGGGAACGGCTGGCCGACGCTGCAGCGTCGGGGCATGGTTCTCGCCACGCTTGCCAAGGCAGCGGCGCGGACCGATCGGCTGGAGCGCGCGAAAGCGGTGATCGCCGAACTGGAAAGCGAACCGCAGCGCTGGCCGATGGCCTCGATCCGGGCATTGACCGCCGAGGCCAAGGCGGAACTGTCGATGCGGGAAAATCGCTTCACCGAAGCGGTGCGGGAGCTGCAGACCGCATGCTCGCGCTGGGCCGAGATCGGTTCGCCGACCAATTGCGCGGACGCCAGGCTTTCGCTCGCGGCGCTTCTCATCCAACTCGGCGATCGTACTGGCGCGGAGTTGGAGCTCGGCACGGCGCTGGCGGTCGCGAAGAAGGTCGATTCGTCACGTCTCATGCGGCGCTGTGAAGAGCTGGCGAGCCTGCTCGCCGGGGGCCAGAAGGCAATAGCGGACAGCGCGTAGCTGCTTCTTTGCTTGAGGTCAGGACGGCGCGGTGGCATGACGGGGAAAATTCTCCCCGAGGCCCAGCATGAGCAGTCCAAAGCAAGTCATCGTGATCGGCGCCGGAATCATCGGCGCTTCTATCGCCTGGCACCTGACGAAAGCCGGCGCGCGGGTGACGGTGGTTTCCGAGAGTGGCGCTGGCGGTGTCGCGACCCCCAATTCCTTTGCCTGGATCAATGCAAGCTGGGGCAATCCCGAGATCTATTTCCAGCTGCGCATCCGCGCCATGGCCGAATGGAAGCGTATGGCGAGCGATTTGCCCAGGTTGCCGCTCGTCTGGTGCGGCGGCCTTTGCTTCGACCTGCCGCCGGACAGGCTCGAAGCCTATGCGGCCGAACACTCGTCATGGGGTTATGGCATCGAGCGCGTCGACGCTAGGCGGGCGGGGCAAATCGAGCCCAACCTCGCCGAGCTTCCCGATTTTGCCCTTCGCGTTGCCGAGGAGGGCGTGGCCGAGCCTGTGGCGACCACGAAGGCGCTGCTGGCCGATGCCGAACGGCGAGGCGCGCGGATCGCCGCAGGAACCGTCGACAGGCTGGCGCTGGTCAACGGGAACGTCACGGGCGTCGTCGTTTCGGGCGAAATCATCGGGGCGGACGACGTGGTGATCGCCGCCGGCGCCGGGGCTCCGGCGATCGCGGCAACGGCCGGTATCGAGCTGCCGATCGAGACCCCACCCGGCCTGATCGTGCATTCGCGCCCTTACGACAAGCTGCTCAATGGGCTGGTGCTGGCCGACAGGCTGCATATGCGCCAGACGGCCGAGGGCCGCATCATCGCCGGCTCCGATTTCGGCGGCGGCGATCCGGGCGAGCATCCGGACACAGCCGCGCGCGAGCTATTTGCGGCAATGAAAGCGATGCTGCGCGGCGCGGACGGGCTGGAGCTCGATTTCCACACCGTCGGCTACCGGCCGACCCCGGTCGACGGCTTTCCGATCGTCGGCCGCGCGGAAGGCGCCGGCGGCCTCTATGTCGCCGTCACGCATTCGGGCATCACGCTGGCGCCAGTCCTGGGATTGTTTGCCGCCCGCGAGATCCTGGAGGGCGAGCGCGATGTGCTGCTGACGCCTTATGGGCTGGAGCGCTTCGCCCGGTAGCCCGAAGGTCGGCGAAAATAGTCTCGGGACCAGCAGGGACCGATTGCCTTAACCCGCCATCGCCAAACGCGCGACGGCCGGCGCGAAAGGCCTGATGCTGGTGCCGCCGCGGGTCATGGTAACGAAGCTCGACTGCGGTATCTCGTGCCAGATGCGGCCGTCGCGATCGAACGGCTCGGAGACGATGCAGCGACCTACCCCCTTGGCGAAAGCGCCGGTGTAGAGCGTCGGCGCCTGGTCGTCGGTGGCATAACGCACCGCGTGAAGTGCCTGGCCGTCGCTGAAGGCGGCGGTCAGCTTCAGTGACGGTTCGATCCCGGCGCGGCGCGAAACCTCGAGCACGCGGCCGGCGGCCCGCGATACCGCGCCATACGGATCGTCGGCGAGCCGATCGCCGACCATCAGCCGAAAGAACAATTCGGAATCGGTGCTCCCCTCGAGTTCATCGAACAAGTCGTCGGCGAGCGAGTTCTCGAGCGCGCGCCGGATCTTCTCGAAGCCGCCGATCTGGCCGTTATGGATGAACGACCAGCGGCCCGAGACGAAGGGATGGCAGTTCATGCGGCTGGTGGCGCCGCCGGTCGAGGCGCGCACATGGGCGAGGAACAGGCCGGACTTGATCTGGCGGCCAAGGCTTTTGAGATTGGGGTCGGACCAGGCCGGCAGAATGTCGCGGTAGAGGCCGGGTTCTGGCCGATCGCCGTACCAAGCCACTCCGAAGCCGTCAGCATTGGTCGGGGATTTCGCCTCCCGCGCCTGCCGGCTCTGAATGACCAGCGAATGGGAGGGCGCCGCAATGACGTCCTCCAGGAAGATCGCGTTGCCGAGATAGGCTGCCCACCTGCACATTGTCTGTCATCCCTTGTCGATGCGTTTTCGGGCGCGCGGATGAATTCGGCGCTCGTCTGGCGCCACAGATGGCAGGATGGCGCTTTGGCGTCCTTACGCCGCGCTTACGTTTTGCTGATCTCTGCCCGGAGGGCGTCTCGGCAGGTCTGCTTCAGCCGACCAATGCCAGCCTGGCCGGTGCGGGCGCGAACGGCCGGATGCTGGTGCCGTCCCTCGTCATGGCGACGAAGCTCGAGGGCGGGATCGCGTGCCAGTCGCCGCCGTCGCGGTCGAAGGGTTCGGAGACGATGCAATGGCCGGCGCGCCTGGCGAAGGCGCCGGTATAGAGCGTCGGCGCATGGTTGTCGGTGGCATAGCGAACGGCGTAGAGCGTTTCACCATCGGAAAAGGCGGCCGTCAGCTTTAGGGCCGGCTCGATGCCGGCACGGCGCGAGGCTTCGACGACGCGACCGGTTGCCCGCGACACGGCGCCTTGCGGGTCCGCCGCCAGCCCCTGGTCGATCATCAGGAGAAAGAAGAGCTCGGAATCGGTCGTGCCCTCGCGCTGGTCGAAGACCTCGTCGGAGAGCGAATTCTCCAGCGCGCGACGGATCTTTTCGAAGCCGCCGATCTGGCCGTTATGCATGAACGACCAGCGGCCGGAGATGAACGGGTGGCAGTTCATGCGGCTGGTGGCGCCGCCGGTCGAAGCACGGACATGGGCGAGGAACAGGCCGGATTTGATCTGCCGGCAAAGGCTCTTCAGATTGGGGTCGGACCAGGCCGGCAGGATGTCGCGGTAGAGCCCGGGCTCGGGCCGGTCGCCATACCAGGCGAGACCAAAACCGTCGCCATTGGTCGGCGACTTGGCTTCCTGGGCGCAATGGCTCTGGGCGATCAGCGAATGACAGGGCGCGGTGATGATGTCTTCGAGGAAGACCGCTTCACCCAGATAGGCCGCCCACCGGCACATCGCTTTCCACCATTCCTAGGCGCGATCCATCAGAGCCTGGGGCTCCTTGACCGCGTGCGAACCTCTGTTGTGCGTGCGCTCATAGAGCTCGCGAACGATTCGGCTCGCAGTAGTTTCGAACAGAAATGGCAAGAAAGCGTGAACGAGCGCGGCGCACGCGGCCATCGACAGGCGCGAGCAGAACCAGGCGGCAAAGGCCATGTGGCCGAAATAGCTCTCGCCGACCTTGGCCGGGTGCGAGGTGAAGAGTGCCGTAAGCCTGGTCGTCATGGTGATCCCTCCTGCCGGGATGAGCCCCGATGATGAGTATCGTGCCACGGGGCTTTGGTTCATCTGTCCCATTTCGTCCTTGCTTTTTGTTATTTTGTGGGACATTCATCCCAATATGTCGATGGAACTTGATGCAATCGATCGAAGATTGCTGGCTGAACTGCAGCGCGACGGCACGCTTTCCGTCGACCAGTTGTCGGAGCGCGTGGCGCTGTCGCGCAACGCCTGCTGGCGGCGCGTCAAACGGCTCGAGGAGGACGGCATCATCACCGGCCGGGTCGCGCTGGTCGATGCCGAGAAGCTGGGCCTCGGCCTCCCCGTCTTCATCCTGATCCGCACCTCCAATCATGACCCGGACTGGCTGCAGAAATTCCGCGCGGCCGTGACCGGCTTTCCCGAGATCACCGGCGTCTACCGCATGTCGGGCGACCTCGATTATGTGCTGAGAGCCCGCGTCGCCGACGTGAAGGCCTATGACCGCCTCTACCAGCGGCTGATCGCCAAGGTGGCATTGTCGGACGTCTCGGCCTCCTTCGTCATGGAGGAGATCAAGGAGACGACCGTGGTGCCGGTGGAACTGCGGTAGGTAGCCAAGGCCTCTTCGTCATCCACGGGCGGAGCAAGGAGCGAAGCGACGCGCGTAGACCCGAGGATCCATTCCGTGACTTCGACGCACCGCTACGGTGCAGAATTCTGCTCCGCCGCTTTCCACGGTCGAGGTAACGGAATGGATCCTCGGGTCTGCGCTCCGCTACGCGTCGCTCCGCCCGTGGATGACGACGTGATGGGCGTTCTCGCCAATCGCCAAAGTTAATGGCGAGGTCATAGTCACGCCAGAAAGAAAGCCGTTGATAGGCTCTGATCTCGAGTTGACCGAATCGGCATTCGCTCCCATAGGAATGGGCTCATGCGCACGGCTGTCCATCCTTCCTCCGTCATCGGCCCCACCGTCGGTTTCGTCAGGCTTCCGCATGGCGAAGGCCTGCCTCTGCCGGCCTATGAGAGCGCGGGCGCCGCCGGCATGGATTTGCGGGCCGCGGTGCCGGAAGACCGGCCGCTGCTCATCCTACCGGGAAAACGCGCTTTGGTGCCGACCGGGCTCGTCCTGGAAATTCCGGAAGGCATGGAAGGCCAGGTGCGGCCGCGCTCGGGCCTTGCCTTCAAGCATGGCCTCACGGTCCTCAACTCGCCCGGCACCGTCGACAGCGACTATCGCGGCGAGGTGAAAGTGCTGCTGGTCAATCTCGGCGATGAGGATTTCGCGGTGACGCGCGGCATGCGCATCGCCCAGATCGTCTTCGCCGCCGTGACCCAGGTCACGGTCGAGGAGCGCGCGCTGGCCGGCGGCACGACGCGCGGCGCGGGCGGTTTCGGGTCGACCGGCACCGCCTAATGCAAGTTCCAAAACTGGTCATTTTCGACTGCGACGGGATCCTGGTCGACACGGAAAACCTTGCCAATCGGCGCCTCGCCGAATGGCTGAGCGCCGCCGGCTTTGCGACGAACTTCGAATATTGCCGAAAGCACTTCTCCGGCCGCAGCATGGTCTCGGTGCAAAAAGAGATCGAAGAGGCGACCGAGGTCAGACTCGGCGCCGACTTCGTCGAGCGCTGGAATGCCGGCCTGCCGGATCTTTTTTCGCACGGCGTCGAGGCGATCCCTTATGTGCGTGAGTTCGTCGAAGCCGTCCGCGCGGCCGGCATCGCCTATTGCGTCGCCTCCTCGGCTCGGGTCTCGAAAATGCATATCACGCTCGGCCAAACCGGGCTTTTGCCGCTGTTCGCGCACGCCATGTTCTCCTCCACCATGGTCGGGCGCGGCAAGCCGTTCCCGGACCTCTTCCTGCATGCGGCCAAGACGACGGGCTTCGCGCCGGTCGACTGCATCGTCATCGAGGACAGCGTCGCGGGAACGCAAGCCGGCATAGCCGCCGGCATGCGCGTTTTCTCCTACCACGCCGATCCGTTCACCGACCGTGACGGCCTCGCGGCGGCCGGCGGCATATTATTCGACGACATGCGGGAACTGGCAAAGCTGGTGCCGATCCGCTGATCGGCTGTACACTTCAGGACTCCGTGCTAGCGTGCGGCCCGGGGGTGTTTTTCGATGATTTCCATTCTATCCCGTCTCATGCTCGCCTGCCTGCTGCTGCCTTCCATATGGACGGTCGCGCGCGCCGAAGCCGTCAGTTTTCCGGAACTCAGCAGCACCATTCCCGGACATCAGGACGCCACCTATTTCGACCTTGCCAAAATGATCGTGCCTGACCTCCAGGCCGGCGATAACGGTTTCTATAACGGCAGCGCACCGATCGAGATGCGTGACATCCTCGGCGGCAACGATGGCGGATCGGCGCCCGAAACCATCAACCTGCCGAATGCTGCGGTGCTGGCCATCAAGGCCGGCGGCAAGGAGCGGCTGGCGATGCTTCTCGACCTCGGCCAGGCGCAAGACAGCGCCGAGGGATTTGCCGTGCTGGCGCTCTACGACCTCACCGGCAAGCCGAAGCTGCTCGACGCCGTCAATGTCGGAACCGACCAGGGCACTTATTTTCGCGATCCGGGAAAGCTCGCGATCGGTCCCGGCGACGACGCGCTCATTACCATGAGCACGCATTTCAATTCGAACCAGGGCTATGTCGGCACGATCCTGATCCTGGTCCGCAACGATCGGTTCGAACCGATCGACCAGATCAACACATTCGACGAGAATGTCTGCGCCTACAAACGCACCCAGGACCTTTCCTTCCAGACGCGCGGAAGTGAAAAGCCCTATGCCGCGATCAGGGTGACCGTGACCGACGCCACCAAGCCCAGCGGTGAAAGCTGCGAGGAGCCGGCGCCCAAGGCAGTCTCGCACGACATTTCCGTCACCTATCACTGGGACAAGACCGGATCGCGATACGTTCGGAATTCCGACGCATTCGAGAAATTGTCAGCAGAGAACGAGAAACGCTTCTGAGCCAGCCGCATTCGTTTGCCCGGGGGGAACGGCCGCGATAAATTCCCCGCATAACCCCGCTCATGATTGAGGATCCGCCATGGACAAGGGCAAGATTTTTCGCGATCTGCATGCCTCCACCTTCGTCATGCCCAACCCCTGGGACATAGGCACGACCAAGCTTCTCGCTTCCTTCGACTTCAAGGCGCTGGCCACGACCAGCGCCGGCTTCGCCTTCTCGCGCGGCCTGCCGGACGGCGCCGTGACCTTCGAAGCCATGATCCACCATTGCCGCGACGTGACCGCGGCAACCGACCTGCCGGTTTCGGCCGATCTCGAACGCGGCAAGGGCGACAGCCCCGAGCAGGCCGCCGAAACGATCTTCGCGGCGGAAGCCGCCGGGCTCGCCGGCTGTTCGATCGAGGACCACACGGGCGACCCCGCCAACCCGATCTACGATTTCTCTCATGCGACCGAACGCGTCGCGGCCGCCGTCGAGGCGGCCCGGGCGCTCAAGCACGATTTCGTCTTCACCGCGCGGGCCGAGAATTTCCTCTGGGGCAAGACGGACCTCGACGACACGATCAAGCGGCTGCAGGCCTTCGAGAAGGCCGGCGCCGATGTGCTTTATGCGCCAGGCATCAGCGACGTCGACATGGTGCGCACGATCTGCTCGTCGGTGAGCCGGCCGGTCAATGTGATGGCCCGCCCCGGTTTCACCGTCGCCGACCTCGCCATGGCCGGCGTCAAGCGCATCTCGCTCGGGCCGTGGCTGACCAGTTTCGCCTATGGCATGCTGGAGACGGCGGCGCGCGAGATCCAACAGGACGGCACTTTCGGCTTCACCCGGGCGGCAATGCCGTTCGGCAAGCTGCAGGCGCTGTTCCGGGAGGGCAAGGAGCAGGACTAGACCGGGCCCCGCGCCGAAACCGCCTTGTGCAGATGCACCATCATGGCGGCCGCGAAAAGCGGCGTCAGAAGGTTGAGCAGCGGCACGGCGAGGAACAGGGCAATGACCAGTCCGGCCAGAAACACCGTGCCGGCATATTTGCGGCGCAGCGCCTTGGCCTCGGCTTCAGGGCGAAAACGCATGGCGGCGAATTCGAAGAATTCGCGGCCGAGCAGATAGCCGTTGACGATGAAGAAGGCGGCAATGTTGACGCCCGGCACCAGCAGCAAGAGCAACGCGACGATGTTGCCGAGAACCACCACGCCGAAGAATTTGATCGCCAGCGCCAGCGAATGCAGCGCCGGCACGGCGCGGCCGGGCGGATCGTCGGGATAGTCGGTGCGCTCGACGACTTCGGCGATATCGTCGAGGAACAGGCCGGCAACGATCGCCGTCACAGGCGCGATGAGCAAGGCCATCCCCACCGCCAGGACAATGCCGGCGATGATGCCGCCCAGCCACCCGGCCCAGGACGGCAGGCCCGGCAGCAGCGTCTGCAGCCACGGCCAGGCCAGCCATTCGAGCAGGCTCTCGGCGCCGACCCACAGCGCCAGCAGAGCGAGCAGCGTCAGCCCCAGCGTCTTGAGGAAGACGAAACGGAATTCAGGCGAGAACAGCCGGCTGGCGGCGGCGCGGGCAGCATCTAGGATCACGGCGGGTGCAGACCCCTCATCGAGAAGCGACGCCCCCGAGATAGGCGGCGAGGAAGAACGGCGCAACTGCAAGGCGAGATCGTCGCCCGACCGTTCACGCTTTTCCCGGGATCGCTCCCGCCCGGCCGGCCGGAATGGTCATTGCCGCAACGCCGGCGACGACAAAACCCATGC
>NZ_RZRY01000550.1:0-4335 GCF_003998035.1 Mesorhizobium sp. M2A.F.Ca.ET.039.01.1.1
CCGTCGAACTTGCCGACGTGCTGGAGAACCAGCTCGCCATCGTCATTCCCAACCGCGCCGCCTTCGAGGCAAGGCTCAGGGAAAAACGCATCGTGGAGACCTGACCAATGACCGCCCTTTCGGTTCTCGACCTGTCGCCGATCACCCAAGGCAGCACCGCTTCGCAGTCGCTCGCCAATTCGCTCGACCTCGCCCGCCATGCCGAGCGCCTGGGCTACAAGCGCTACTGGCTGGCCGAGCACCACAACATGCCGGGCATCGCGAGCGCCGCGACATCCGTCGTGATCGCGCATGTCGCCGGCGGCACCAAGTCAATCCGCGTCGGCGCCGGCGGCATCATGCTGCCCAACCATGCGCCGCTGGTGATCGCCGAGCAGTTCGGCACGCTGGCGGCACTTTTTCCCGGCCGCATCGACCTCGGACTCGGCCGCGCGCCGGGCACCGACATGCTGACCGCGCGGGCGCTGCGCCGCAACCTGGAGTCTGCCGACAATTTCCCGCAGGACGTGGTCGAGCTGATGGGCTATTTCCAGCCGGCCGAGGAAGGCCAGCGCATCCGTGCCGTGCCGGGCGAAGGCCAGACCGTGCCGGTCTGGATACTCGGCTCCAGCCTCTATGGCGCGCAGCTCGCAGCGCTTCTCGGCCTGCCCTACGCTTTCGCCTCGCATTTCGCGCCGGCCGAGCTCGACCATGCGCTGGAGGTTTATCGCACGCGGTTCCAGGCGTCGGCGCAGCTCGACAAGCCTTATGTCATGCTCGGCCTCAATGTCTCCGCCGCGCCGACGGACGCTGAGGCGAAGCTGTTGTTCAGCTCGCTGCAGCAGGCCTTCGTCAATTTGCGCAGCGGCCGTCCGGGGCAATTGCCGCCGCCGGTCGAGAATTACGACCGCGATCTCGATCCTATGGCGAAAACCATGCTTGCCCAGGCGCTGTCCTGCGCCGTCATCGGTTCGCCGGAGACGGTGCGCCAGGGCATCGACGCCTTCATCCGCCGCACCGGCGCCGACGAATTGATGGTGACGGCGCAGATCTTCGATCACGCTGCGCGCGTGCGCTCCTACGAAATTCTCGCCGACGTGCACAAATCGATGTCCAAGGCGGCGTGATCGCGCTGTCACTTTCGCCTGACATATTGGTCTGTTAAGGGCGCAGATGTCCCTCTCAGCCAAGAATTCCCCGTGACCAAAGATCTCGACGACCGCATGCATTTTGCCATCGACCTGGCGCGCCGCGCCGGCGAGCTGGGGCTGAAATATTTCCGCGACCTCGACAACCTGGCCGTCGAGAGCAAGGGTCACCAGGACCTGGTTTCGGAAGCCGACCGCGAGGTCGAGCTGTTCATCCGCGCGGCGATCGCCGAGGCCTATCCGCAAGACGGCATCATCGGCGAGGAGCATGCTGCGGTGACCGGAACAACCGGCCATGTCTGGGTGATCGACCCGATCGACGGCACCGCCAATTTCGTGCGCGGCATTCCCGCCTGGTGCGTGGTGATCGCCTGCGCCAAGGACGGCGAGACGGTGGTCGGCGTCATCCATGAGCCTTCGACCGACGAGACGTTCTACGGCCGCCTGGGCGGCGGCGCCTTCCTCAACGGCAAGCCGATCAAGACCAGCAATGCCGCGTCGCTTTCCGAGGGCGCCGTCGGCACCGGGCTGTCCAACCGCGCCTCGACCAAGAATGTCGTCACTCTCATCAGCCTGATCATGGCGGAGGGCGGCGTCTTCTACCGCAATGCTTCCGGAGCGCTGATGCTCGCCTATGCGGCGTCCGGCCGGCTGCTCGGCTATGTCGAGGAGCACATGAACGCCTGGGATTGCCTCGCCGGCATGCTGCTGGTCGAAGAGGCCGGCGGCACGGTGCTCAGAGCGGATCCGAAGACGGTGCTCGGCCAGGGCACGCGGGTGATCACCGGCGGCAGCCGCATCTTCCCGAGATTGCAGGCGCTGTGCGCAGAGGCTCTCGAAGCTACGCGCTGACGCTCTGCGCGATCGCGCCCAGCGGCCGGCAGGAATTGCGGATCATCAGCCGGCCCTTCAGCACCAGCTTGCGCGGCGGCGCGTCGCGGTTGCCGGCCAGCCGGTCGAGCAGGAGGTTCGCCGCCTGCTCGCCGATCGCCTGCACCGGCTGCGCGACGGTGGTGAGCTGCGGCACGAACACGTCCGACCAGGGAAAGTCGTCGAAGCAGGCGACCGAAATGTCCTCGGGGCAAGAGAGGCCGATGTCGCGGATCGCCTTCATCGTGCCGATCACCATCGGGTTGTTGGCCGAGAAGATCGCGCTTGGCCGGTCGTGCAGCGACAAGAGCTGCATGGTGGCGTTGTAGCCGTCGATCTCGTGGAAATTGCCGGAGCGTATGAGTTCCTCCGCCACCGGCAGGCCGGCCGCCTGCAGCGCCTCGCGATAGCCGATCATGCGGTCATGCATGGGAGATATGTCGGACGTGCCGGTGATGTAGCCGATGCGCCGATGGCCAAGATGGATTAGATAGGTGACGGCGTCGAACACGGCACGCTGGTTGTCCAGCACCACCGCGTCGGTGTCGACGCCTTCGCAAAGGCGGTCGAGCAGCACCACCGGCACATTGGTGTCCTCGACGATGCTCTTCAGAAGGCCGCCGTCGCCGACGCGCGCCACGATCAGCCCGTCGACCATGCGGTCGAGCAGCAGGCGGATCTGCTCGTCCTGCGTGTTCAGATCCTCGTCGGTGCAGCACAGCATGACGGCATAGCCGGCGCGGTCGAAGGCCTGCTGGATGACCGAGACGACATCGGTGAAGAACGGGTTGGTGATGTGCGGCACGGTGAGGCCGATTGTGCGCGTGGTGCCCATCTTCAGGCTGCGGGCGATGGCATTGCGCTTGTAGCCGATGTCGCGGATCGCCTGCTCGATGCGTTGCGTAAGCTCGGGACTGACGGTGGCGGTACCGTTGAGCAATGCAGAGACCGTGGCTACGGACACACGCGCCGCCTCAGCCACATGCAGCATGGTCGGCGCCGTGGATTTCCGCTGTTTTTTCTGCTCTGACGCCGTCATTTTCGAAACGTTTAGCCGCCCTTATCTGGCTAAACCTACGTAAACCCGGCATTTTTCGCAAGAATTGAAATGCATCAATCCTCAGAGAACAGATAGGCGCTTGACACGTTCGAAACGTTTCGATTAGCGTTCAAGTCGCCGAAGACGACGGAGGGAGGCCGTCCTTTGTCATGCAGCGCGCTGGCTCCATCACGACGGAGGACGTGACGGCCGACGGTCCGACCGTCGTCCTGAGCGCGACCGGCATTTCCAAGCGGTTCGGCGGCATCACCGCGCTGTCCGATGTCAGCCTGGACCTCAGGCCCGGCGAGGTGCATGCGCTGATGGGCGAGAACGGCGCCGGCAAATCGACGCTGATGAAGATCCTCTCGGGCGTCTATACCGACTACGAAGGCACTGTCGCCATCGACGGCCAGGCGGTCCGTTTCGCCGGTGTGCGCGACGCCGAGGACGCTGGCATCGCCATCATCCACCAGGAGCTCAACCTCGTCCCCGAGCTCAGCGTCGCCGACAACATCTTCCTCGGCCGCGAAAAGCTGATCGCCGGGCTGGTGGTTGACCGCAAGGCGAGCAGCCGCGCGGCAAAAGCGCTGTTGCAGCGTCTCGGCATCGAGCTCGATCCGGAAGCGCGGGTCGGCCGGCTCAGGGTCGGCGAGCAGCAGCTGGTGGAGATCGCCAAGGCGCTGTCGAAATCGGCGCGCATCCTGATCATGGACGAACCCACCTCGGCGCTGTCACCGGCCGAGTGCGAGCGACTGTTCCGCATCATCCGTCAGCTCGCGGCAAGCGGCGTCGCCATCGTCTACATCTCGCACCGCATCGATGAGGTCATGCATCTGGCAAGCCGGGTGACGGTGCTGCGCGACGGGCGTCACGTGCTGACCAACGATATGGCGGCGCTGAACGAAGACGCCATCATCTCGGCCATGGTCGGCCGCGATCTTATGGCGTCCTCCGATCATCAGCGCGGTCCGGGCGGCAAGGCTGTGCTCGCGGTCAGGGACCTGTCGCTGTCGAAGCCCGACCGGCATGGCTGGCGCAGCGTGATCGAGGGCGTGAGCTTCGATCTTTCGGCGGGCGAAATCCTCGGCATAGGCGGGCTGCTGGGTTCCGGCCGCACCGAAATCCTGGAAGCGATCTTCGGCTCCGGCGGCGGCCGTACCGGCGGCGAGATCAAGCTCGACGGCGCGCCGGTCGAGATCGGCTCGCCGCGCGAGGCGCGCCGGCTGGGCATTGCCTTGGTCACCGAGGACCGCAAGACGCAAGGCCTGCATCTCACGGCCTCGATCACCGACAATG
>NZ_RZRY01000551.1:0-4330 GCF_003998035.1 Mesorhizobium sp. M2A.F.Ca.ET.039.01.1.1
CGACGCCACCTTGCAGTCGGCCGGCCTCGGCGTCGCCTCCATCCGCGATCTCGCAACTTCCGTGCCGATCAACGTCGTCGCCGTGCCGGCCGAGGACGTCGCCAAGATCGGGGCGCCCTATCTTTCCGTGGTCATCCCGAAAGGCACCTATGAAGGCCAGGCGGAAGATGTCCCGACCGCCGCGGTGGGCAACTTCCTGATCACCCGCGCCGACGTCTCCGACGAGACCGCCTATCAGATGACCAAGCTCTTGTTCGAGCATCTCGACCAGCTCACCGCCGCTCATGCCGCCGCCAAGGCGATCGATCCGGCCAAGGCGCTGGACGGCATGCCCGTGGCGCTGCATCCCGGCGCTGAGCGCTACTACAAGGAAAAGGGCCTGCTGAAATAGGCCCTCACCATCGAGGAAGGGCTATCGCATAGCGCAGCGCCAGCCCCCTCATCCGGCCGCTTCGCGGCCACATTCTCCCCGGTGGGGAGAAGAGGTTGGCAGCGACGCCGACAATCTCCTCTCCCCTCGGGGAGAGGTCAGCCGAGCGAAGCGGAGGCTGGGCGAGGGGGAGCGCCATACGTGGTTTCCCTCCCCTCAACGGAGAACGGTATTGCCCGTCAGGAACCCGCCAATGACCGAGACCCCGACCGTTCTTTCCCCCGCCGCCGAAGAACAGGTCGAAGGGCTGCCGCCGGGCTTCGGCGACGGCCTCGCTGGCAAGGCCGCCTTTGCCATCGCCGTCGCCTTCTCCGTCTTCCAGATCTACATCGCCGCTTATGGCAGCCTGCCTAGCCAGGTGGTGCGGGCCATGCATGTCGGCTTCCTGCTGCTGCTCGGTTTCGGCCTGATCGCCAATTTGCGCGCCACCGGCCTGGCGGCGAAGGCGGCGTTCTGGACGCTCGGCGTGCTGGGCTTCGCAACCGGTCTTTACAACTGGGTCTTCTATGCCGACCTCATCCGCCGTTCCGGCTTCCTCACCACGCCGGACCTGGTCGTCGGCACGCTGCTGGTGGTGCTGGTCTTCGAGGCCGCGCGACGGCTGATGGGTCTGCCGCTGGCGGTGATCGCCTTCATCTTCCTCGCCTATTGCTTCGTCGGCAATCATTTGCCGCCGCCCTTCATCCATCGCGGCTATGATTTCGCGCAGCTGGTCGACACCTTCGCCTTCGGCACCGAGGGCATATACGGCACGCCGGTCTATGTCTCGGCCGCTTATATCTTCATCTTCGTCGTCTTTGCCGCCTTCCTCGAACGTGCAGGCATGATCGCGCTGTTCAACGATTTCGCGCTCGGCCTCGTCGGCTCATGGCGCGGCGGCCCGGCGCAGGTCTGCGTGCTCTCCTCCGCGCTGATGGGCACCATCTCCGGTTCGGGCGTCGCCAATGTCGTCGCCAGCGGCCAGTTCACCATTCCGCTGATGAAGCGCTTCGGTTTCCGCTCGGCCTTTGCCGGCGCGGTCGAGGCGACCTCCTCGATGGGAGGCCAGATCATGCCGCCGGTCATGGGGGCCGTCGCCTTCATCATGGCCGAGACGCTGAACATCCCTTATGCCGAGGTCGTCAAGGCGGCGATCATCCCGGCGCTGCTCTATTTCGGCGCCTGTTTCTGGCAGGTGCATCTGGAGGCCGGCAAGGCCGGGCTGCATGGCATGGCCAAGGCCGAGTTGCCCAATCCCTGGGAGGCGGTGCGAAAGCACTGGCCGCTCGTGCTGCCGCTCGCCGTGCTGGTCTATCTGCTCTTTGCCGGCTACACGCCGATCTTCGCCGGCACGATGGGCCTGGCGCTGACCATCGTGCTCATCCTCGGCACACCGCTGGCGGCACTGATCGGACCGCTCGCCTTCCGCGTCGTCTTCTGGCTGGCCCTCGGGCTTGCCGCCGCGTCCTTCATGCGCTTCGGTGTCAATGTGCTGAGCCTCGTCATCGCGGCGCTCGTCATTGCCTGCCTCGCCTTCAAGGGTGGGCGCGAGACGCTGCGCATCTGCGTCGATTCGCTTGCCGAAGGGGCCAAGAACGCGCTGCCCGTCGGTATCGCCTGCGCTATCGTCGGCATCGTCATCGGCACGCTGACGCTCACCGGCATCGCCTCCACCTTCATCGGCTGGATCATCTCCATAGGCGAGAACAATCTGTTCCTGTCGCTGGTGTTGACCATGCTCACCTGCCTGGTGCTCGGCATGGGCATTCCGACGATCCCCAACTACATCATCACCTCCTCGCTTGCCGGTCCGGCGCTGCTGTCGCTCGGCGTGCCGCTGGTGGTCAGCCACATGTTCGTCTTCTATTTCGGCATCATGGCGGACCTGACGCCGCCGGTGGCGCTCGCCGCCTTCGCCGCCGCGCCCATGGCCAAGGAAAGCGGGTTGAAGATCGGCATCCAGGCGACCAAGCTCGCCATTGCCGGCTTCGTCGTGCCGTTCATGGCCGTCTACACGCCGGCCCTCATGCTACAGGACGCCGGCCCGATCGCGACCTCGTTCGGCTATCCCGTCGAGGTCGCCTATATCGTCGCCAAGGCCTGCATGGGCATTGTGCTGTGGGGCGCCGCCGCCGTCGGCTTCCTCGCCCGGCGCATGGCCTTGTGGGAGCGTCTGGTCGCTTTCGCAGCCGGCCTGCTCCTGGTGGTCGCGTTGCCGCTCACCGATGAGACCGGCTGGGCGCTGGCCCTGGCGTGGATCGGCTGGCATTGCTGGCGCGCGCGCCGGCTGTCCACGGCCGGCGCCGCATGAGCCTATGCATCCTCGCCGCCGGCAAGACGGTGACGCTCGCCGCCGCCGCCTTCACCCTGTCCTGGACACATTCGGTGGAACGCACGCGCTGGCAGGAGGATTGGAAAGTGTCGCCCGCCGGGCTGCAGGTCGTCGAGGCGCGGGTGAAAGGCTCCGGCGCCGGCATGGAGCCGCCCGAGGGCTCGGTGCTGCGGGAAGGCTGGTGGGTCTATCAGCCGCGTCTCGGACCCCAGCCGCGTCTGGTGCTCGCGGCGTCGGGCGCCACCGGGGAAGGCTGGACGCTGTGCACGGTCATGGGTTGCCGAGAGCTGGGCGGGACGGCCGGCGAACCCACCGTGCTCGAACCGTGCGCCGGCTCGAGCCAGCCGCGATAGCGCACGATCAGCCCGGCCACCCCGCCGATCTTAAAGCATGTCTCCCGAAAGTGGGAACCGGTATCGGGATAAAGACATGCGTAAAATCAAAAAACCTAAAGCGCATGGAGCGAATCTGAAAGATCGCGACGCGCTTTAGCCGATCAACCGCTCCCGCAACTCGGCAGATGGTATCTCGCAGCTGTCCTTGCGGCCGAACAGCGCGTAGCGATTCCTGGCGACGCGGTCGTAGAGCCAGTCGCGCAACGGTCGCGGCAGGATGAGCAGCGTCTTGGCCGCGCGCCATGGCCAGCCGAGCGCGGCCATGACCGCGACGAAACTGTCGAGTTTGGTGAAGGGGGCGCCGTCGATGATGGCGAGGTTGCTGTCGTAATCGTCGGTCGGCAGGCCGTGCCGGTGAAACAGCGACTCGCCGAGCGGCGATTGCGCCGTGGCGAAGCGGAAGCGTTTTTCCCGGTCGAGTTTCAGGACGAGTTGGACGAAGCCCGAGCAGAACACACAGACGCCGTCAAAGACGATCAGCGGCTGCCGGGCGTCATAGGTTTGGCGCGGTAAGGTGGGACTTTTGGGCAGGTCGGTCATGGCGGCCCCGGCTGCTTAATGTCATTAGACATTAAGCCGGCCGGCGGCGGCGTCAAAGTCGCGGCGTTGTCGCACGCCAGTTGGCGGCGAGCACAAGGCGCTCGACGCGATAGGTGGTGGCGCGCTGGTCGGCGGCCGGCCGGCAGATGCGGCTGTGGTGGGCGCGTAGCCGGGTCATGATCAGTTCGCGCCGACGCCCAGCGAATTGCCGCGGCGCGCGCAGGCCGGCCCCGGGCCGCGCATGTAATAGCGCTCCGGCCGGTAGGTCGGCGCAACGAATTCGCGAATGGCGGCGGCGTAGCCTGTAATGTGGTTCCAGAAGTTCATTTTAACTGTCCCTGTCCCGCTTTCGGATGTCCCGTCCGAATTGTTCGAGAGCATAGCGTCGAGGCGTGAATAGTCGGTGAACGTGATGTTAATTTCTGGTCCGAAACTCGTTGCATCGTGGCCGGATTGCGGCTGATTCGCGGTGTTTCGGTGCCTTTCGTCGCCTTTCCGCGTCGTGTGACTTTTGCATCACATATGTTTCGTTCCGATGTCGCTTGGCCGCGCTTCCGTTTCACCTTCGTCCGACGGCAGGAAATTTCCTTTCGCGGGTCCGGGCGGACAGGAACCTGTCCCGGAAGACGACGTTGATCCGCAAGGGCCGGGATG
>NZ_RZRY01000552.1:0-4303 GCF_003998035.1 Mesorhizobium sp. M2A.F.Ca.ET.039.01.1.1
CTCGCCGCCGATGCCGAACCATCGTTCCAAATTAATTCAAATTTTACCGTATCACGCGGCTTTGCTTGCCCTCGAATGCCGTTGCGGGAACCATAAACGGGCTGGAGGAGTTTCGAAGCCGACACAGGATTTTGGGACGATGAACGGCAACAACGGCAACCGGCGCGCCGAATTGGCCAACGATATCAGGCGGCAGGCAGGCAGCGAAGCGACAAAGCGCTTTTTGCGCACCTTGCCGGCATTTCGCCTGGAAAAAGAGGTGCCCCGGCGGCTGAGCGACCTGCTTGACCGCCTGGACGCTGCGGATGCCAGGAAAGCCGGCGGCGAGCGGCGTCGATAGCCGCGCGCCGCGGTTCGAGCAATTCCAGGAAAAGTGCGTAGCGGTTTTCCGTCCGGAATTGCGCAAAGGACAAGTTCAGGCCGCCTTTCGGTCATCGCGCATCAGCGCTTCGCCGTGGCGGATCTCGGTGCCGAGCACCTTCAGGCATTCCCGCATGAAAGCGGCAAGGCCCGGCCAGCCTTTCGCCGACACCAGATTGCCGTCGACATGCGCGCCGGTCGGGGCGACGTCGACATAGATACCGCCGGCAAGCGTCACTTCCGGCTCGCAATACTGCAGCGCCGCCACTTTCTTGCCGCGCACCACGCCGTCGACCGCGATCAGGATCTGCACGCCGTGGCAAATGGTGAAGATCGGCTTGCCGGTCTCGTGGAAATGCCTGACCAGCGCCTGCACGCGCTTGTCGATGCGGATATATTCCGGTCCGCGCCCGCCCGCGGCGTAAACCGCGTCATAGTCAGCCGGATTCACCTCGGCGAAGGTCTTGTTGAGGATGTAATCGTGGCCGAGCTTTTCGGTATAGGTCTGGTGGCCTTCGAAGTCGTGCAACGAGGTCTTGAGCACGTCGCCCGCCTTCTTGTCCGGGCACACGACATGGACGGTGTGCCCCACCGCGTGCATGGCCTGTTCAAAGACGAAAATCTCGTATTCCTCGCTGAACTCGCCAACGAGCATCAATATCTTCTTGCCGGCCATGCCGTTCCTCCCTTAGCTGGCTACTTATTTCGGGGTGCAAAATAGTAAACCCATCCTAAGGTGAGGACGGCAAAAGGGGAAGCGCAAATCGTCAATTTGGTCTGACCAGATGGACTCGATCCTATCGGCGGGCAGGCAAAGACGATGTCCTAGCGACAGAACCGAAAATGGCTGGTCCGACCAAGGCCGACGATCAGACCGCGGCCCGGATCATATCCGCGGCCTTCTCGGCAATCATGATCGTCGGCGCATTGGTGTTGCCGCCGATCAGGGTCGGCATCACCGAGGCATCGACGACGCGCAACCCTTCCAGCCCGCGCACCTTGAGCTGCGCGTCGACCACGGCCATGTCGTCGACGCCCATCTTGCAGGTGCCGGCCGGGTGGTAGATCGTGTCGGCGCGCGCCGTGATATGCGCCATCAGCTCGGCATCGCTCGAAGCGCCGGCGGTGTAGATTTCCCTGGCGCGATATTTGGCCAGCGCCGGCGCCTCCAATATGGCGCGCATCTTCCGCACGCCTTTGAGCAGAAGGTCGGCGTCGCGCTCGTCCTCGAGGAAACGCGGATCGATGCGCGGCGGCGCCAGCGGATCGGCGCTGTTCAAACCCACCTCGCCGCGCGAATAGGGCCGCAGCACGCAGACATGGCAGGAAAACCCGTAGCCCATATGCAGCTTGCGGCCATGGTCGTCGACGATGGCGATGCAGAAATGCAATTGCAGGTCGGGCCGCTCGATCGCCGGGTCGGATTTCAGGAAAGCGCCGCCTTCGGCATAGGGCGTGGCGATCATGCCGGTTCCGTCCTTGCGCCAGCGCAGCATGTGCCGGATCAGGCCGGGCATGCCGCTGAGGCCGATGCCCATCAAATCCGTCTGTCTGGACTTCCAGGCGAGGATGAAATCGAGATGGTCCTGCAGGTTCTTGCCGACGCCCGGCAATTCGTGGACAAGCGGGATGCCGTGCGCCGCGAGTTCCACCGCCGGTCCGATGCCGGAGAGCAGGAGCAGCTGTGGCGATCCGAACGCCCCGCCGCACAGGATGACTTCGCGCCTGGCTTCCGCCACGGCCTCGCTCTTGCCGATGCGATAGCGCACGCCAGTGGCGCGCCTGCCGTTGAGCACGACCCCCGTCGCATGCGCGCCGGTGACCACGGTGAGGTTCGGCCGGTTCATCGCCGGATGCAGATAGGCGGCGGCCGCCGAGCAGCGCTCGCCATTGCGGCGCTCGCCCCAGAACTGCGTCACCTGGTAGAGGCCGGCCCCTTCCTGCTCCGGCCCGTTGAAATCGTCGTTCAGCCTGATCTGGTTTTCGCCGCAGGCCTCGACGAAGGCCCTGGAGATCGCGCGCGGCTCCTGCTGCTCGCAGACCCTGAGCGGCCCGTCGCCGCCATGCAGCGCGTCAGCCCCGCGCTGGTTGCCTTCGGCGCGCCGGAAATAGGGCAGCACCTCGTCCCACGACCAGCCGTCGCAGCCGAGCTCGGCCCATTCGTCATAGTCGCGGCGATTGCCCCGCGTGTAGAGCATGGCGTTGATGGCGCTCGATCCACCCAAGCCCTTCCCGCGCGGCTGATAGCCCCTGCGGCCGTTGAGACCTTCCTGCGGTACTGTCTGGAAGCCCCAATTGTTGATCTTCGGCCGTCCAGGCAGCAGCGCGATGATGCCGGCCGGCGCGCGGATCAAGAGATCCTTGCCCGCGCCTCCCGCCTCGAGCAGGCAGACCGTCTTCGATGGGTCCTCGGAAAGTCTCGCGGCAAGCGTCGAGCCGGCGGAGCCGCCGCCGGCAATCACATAGTCGTAGCGCATGGTTCCCTCCCGGCGGATCTTTCCGTCCGTTGTCTGGAGAGAATGCCTGCTTGCGCTGCTTGTAAAGATGCCGCTGCGTCAGCCAGAGCATGATCCCGAACCGAGGGTTCGGAAAAGATCATGCTCCGACAAAGGACTGGATCAGGATGACGGTCAACCAGACGTCATTCTGATCCAGCGCGCTTGCGCCGCCAGGAATATTTCGGACCCTTGGGCTCAGGCTCCACGGCCGGCTGATAATAGACCGGCAGCCCGCCGGTCCGCCCTTCCTCCAGCCGCTTCAACAGCACCGGGTTGGAAACCTCGAACTCGTCGAAGCCGAGCCGCAGCATATGCGGCAGCTGGTCGACCAGCACCTGGCCGGTGGCGCGCACCGTGCCCTTGAAATGATGCCGGGCGCGCAGCAACTCGCCCTTGGAAAACGAGCGGCCGTCATTGAAGGCCGGGAAGGCGAGCGCGACCAGCGACAGCTGGTCAAGCAGGCCGGTTATCTTGTCGAGCTCGTCGCCGGGCTGCAGCAGCACGCCGAGACGCTCCTTGGCTGACTTGCGGACCTCTTCATCCAGCCCGAGAAAAGCCTGCAGCGGCAGGATGAAACGGCCATTGCCGGCAAGCGCCTCGGCGCTTTCGGCGTGCGTCCACTCGTCCTCGCGAAAGCCGTCCGGGGTCCAGAGGCGGGTCCCCGCTGAAGTCGATCCAGTCATCAAAAATCCTAAAGTCCTAACGATTGCAAGGATATGCCGAGATTCAGGTCAGGCCGAGCCGAAAATGGTGGCTTCCGAGAACCGGAGCAGGAGCGTACTTGAAGTACGTGAGCACCGGAAGCGCAGGAAGTCGCCATTTGCAGGCCGGCCTCACCTGAATATCGCGTGTCCTAAAGAGAGGCGTCGGTCAGCGACTTCTCCAGTCCGGAGAGGTGGATACCGCACTCGGTCTTGGCGTGCCCGGCCCAGCGGCCGCTGCGCGCGTCCTCGCCGGGCTGCACCGGCTGCGTGCACGGGAAGCAGCCGATCGAGAGATAACCATAGGCGACCAGCGGATTTTCGCGCAACGCATGCGCGCGCATATAGTCGGCCTGATCCGACGTCGTCCAATGCGCCAGCGGGTTGATGCGGATGCGCGAGCCGACCGCCTCGAAGACGGGCAGCGCCGCGCGCGTCGAAGCCTGGAAGCGCTTGCGCCCGGTGAACCACGCGCGGAACGGCTCGACGCCGCGCGCCAGCGGCTCCACCTTGCGGACATTGCAGCAGGCGTCCGTGTCGGTCTCGTTGAGCTGGCCGGTCGGGTCGACGCGTTCGAGCGCCGCCTCGTCCGGCTTGATCACCCGGACATCCGTCAGGCCGAAATCGGCGACCAGCGCGTCGCGATAGCCGAGCGTCTCCTCGAAATGCTTGCCGGTGTCGAGGAAGATCACCGGCAGCGTGCGGTCGATCTCCGAGATCATGTGCAGCAGCACCGCCGAATCC
>NZ_RZRY01000553.1:0-4283 GCF_003998035.1 Mesorhizobium sp. M2A.F.Ca.ET.039.01.1.1
ACCCTGCCCTTCTTCGGACCGTCGAAATAGTAGCGGCTGATGCGGCAGGCCCAGCTTTCCGCGAACAGCACCGACTGGCCGTCGAAGGCGGTGCAGATGCCATTGGGGAAGACGAGGTTCGAGAGCAGCGTGCGGGTCGAACCGGTGCGCGGATCGTGGACGATGATGCGCCCGTTGCCGCGGCTCTCCAGCGCGTCCGCATACCAGTCGTGCATCTCGAAACGCACCGTGGCTTCGGAAAAGACGATGCGGCCGTCTGGGAGAATGTCGCAGTCGTCGGCGAGCTTCATGGTCGAGTCGTCGACCACCGATGTCAGCGAGCGATTGGTCTCGGCGGTGAGCAGCTTCACCTCGCCCGCCGGCGAGACCTGGTAGAGGCCCATGCCGGCGACGCAGATGACCAGATTGTCGTCGCGGTCGAAGGCCATGCCGAGCGGCGAGCCGCCGATATGGGCGAAGACTTCGCTCTCCGTGTAGTGCGGCGGCTGGAAGCGCAATATGTCGCCCTGGCGGCTGCCGGTGTAGAGGCGGTCCTGCCGGTCGAAGATCACATCCTCGGAGCCGTCGAGGAAGCCGAGGCCGATGACGCCGACATCTTTCAGCCTGTCGTTCACCGCCATCGGCACGCCGGGCTCGGTCGAGATCGCCTGCGGCATCTTGGCGAAGGTCGGCGAGATATAGACGCTGCGCAGGATCTTGTGGCGGTTCTTCACCCAGCGCACATCGAGCATGACCGAGAGCAGCAGCACGAGGCCGAGGATCAGGTAGTTGACTGGGCCGGGCACGGCGAGCGCGAGCAGGCTGTTCGACAGGACGAGCACGAAGAGCGTGCCCATCAGCGCCTTGGCGACCGAGCCGCGTCCGCCACCGAGCGAGATGCCGCCGAGCACTGTCGCGGTCAGCACCTGCAGCTCGAGGCCGGTGCCGATATCGGAGGCGGCACTGCCGATGCGGGCCGAGAAGAAGAAGCCGGAGAGCGCCACCAGCACCGAGCAGAGCACATAGGCGCTGAACAGAGTGAAGCGCACATTGATGCCGGCATTGTAGGCGGAGCGGCGCGCGCCGCCGACCGCGAACAGCCGCCAGCCATAGCGGGCGCGCGACAGCACCAGGTGGATCACGATGGCAATGACCATGAAGACCGCGAAGGAGGTCGGCACGCCCCAGATCGTGCCGAAGCCCAGAAAATCATAGGTCGGCGAATCCGGGCCGCTGGTGACGATCGCCGTCGAGACATGCGGGAAGATGATGTCGAAGGTGGATCGGTAGATGATGAGCGTGACCAGCGTGGTCAGAAACGCCCGCATGCGCAGGAAGCCGACCAGGAAGCCGTTGATGGCGCCGCAGACGACACCGAGGCCGAGGCAGGCCAGCAGGCCGGTCCCAAAACTCCACTGCTCGACGTTCATGCCGTAGAGCGTGACCAGCACGGCCAACGCGAAGGTCGAGCCGACCGAGAGATCGATGCCGCCGGACACCATGACAATGGTCATGCCGAGCACGACAAGGCCGAGCTCGGCGGTCTGGCCGCTGAGATTGGTCAGCGTCGCCACATCGAAGAAGCCCGGCACGATCACGCCGAAGATCGCGCACAGGATGACCAGCGCCGTGAAGGGAATGACGCTGTCGATCCATTTCTTGGTCAGGATCTCCCCGACCACATGGTGGGGGAGCAGACGGTAGCGCCAGCGCACAAGGCTTTCGGCCATGCTCATCGGAAAGTCCGTTTACTTGATGTCTTCGGGCTTCCAGCAGTTCCGGCCGGTCGCGTTGGTCTTGTCGACGCGGGTGATCGGGCCGAAGAAGATGGTCTTCTCGCTGCCGGCCTTGCGGTCAGGATGCTGCAGCAGCTCGGAGATCTGCTGCGCGGCGATTTCGCCCTGGACCGGCGCGTTGAAGTTGAAGATCACGTCGAGCAGCCCGTTCTTGATGCTCTCGCAGCCCGTGGCGGCACCCGCGCCATTGGTGACGATGGTGACCTGGTCCTGCTTGCCGGCTGCCGCGACGGCAGCGCCGGCGCCGACTTCGGCATTGTCCCAGATGCCCATGATGCCGCAGAGATCGGGATGCTGCTGCAGTACCGTCTCGGTGATCTGGCGGGCCTTTTCGCTGATGTAGTCGGCCGGCTGGTCGGAGACGAGCTGCAGCTCGGGATTGGCCTTCAGCACCTTGTCGATGCCGGTGCGCATATAGATGTTGGCGGCGCCCGTCTGGACGCCGGCGAGCCACACCACCTTGTGCGAGACGGCGTTCGGCCCGGTGCAATGCTTGGCCAGCTCGCCCATCTCCAGGCGGCCCATCTCGATCCAGTCATTGCCGACATAGGAGTCGGTCTGGGTCGCCGACTGCATGTTGACCTGCAGCACCTTGATGCCTGCGGCCTGCGCCTGCTTCAAGAGCCGCGCATAGGTCTGCACGTCCGGGTTCTGCACGATGATCAGGTCGGGCTTCTCGGCGATCGCGCCCTGCATGGCGCGGATGCCGGCATTGGTGTCGCCGTTCGGATCGCGCACCTCGAGCGTGAAGCCGTAGCGGGCGGCGTGACGCTGCCACACCATCACCCAGGCCTGGTTGAGGTCCATACCCTGCGAGATCGGCACGAAGATGACCTTCTTGCCCTTGACGCCGTCGAGATAGGCAGCCCGGCCGACCTGATCGGTTTCCTGCGCGCTTGCGACCTGTGCGACACCTAGCAGCGCAAGCGCGGCCATGCCCGCCAACAGGCATTTCTTGAATATCTTCATAGGTTTCCTCCCCAATTTGATGGTTCGAGTTCTTGTTTCAGATGTCGCCGCTCTGCGAGGTCTGCTCGTCGCGCGGATTGATGATGGCGTCGATGGCAAGGGCGCCGAGCAGGATCACGCTCTTGATCAAATTCTGGCTGGTGTAGGAGAAGTTGAGGATCGTCATGCCGTTGGTCAGGATGCCGACCAGAATGGTGCCGGCGATGACATTGCGCACGCCGCCCTGGCCGCCCGACAGGCCGATGCCGCCCAGCACGACCACCAGCAGCACGTCGTAGATCAGGCTCGAATTGTAGAGGCGCGTGTCGATGCCGGTGACGAGACCGGTCATGATGATGCCGGCGGTGAACGCGATGAGCGCGCTGATGACATATTGCGTCACGATGATCGGGCGTGTCGGCAGGCCGGTGGTGCGGGCCGCGTTCGGATTGTCGCCAGTTGCGTAGACCAGCCGGCCAAAGCGCGTCTTCCTCAGAAAGAGACCCATGAGAGCCGCCACCGCGCCGAAGATGACGACGGACATCGGTATCCCGAGCACGCTGCCATTGCCGACGAATTTCAGCCAGGCGATGTCCGGCGGGGCATAGAGCACGTCCGAGGCAAAGACGATGCGCCCCGAGCCGTAGACCGAGGAGGCGATGGCCAAGGTAGCGAAGATCGGCGGAACTTCCGCGACCGCCACCATGACGCCGGTGAACAGGCCGATGGCCGCGACCAGTATGGCGCCGCAGATCACGGCAAGCGTGAAATCGATGCCCCAGGTAGAAATCCAGATGCTGAAGGCGACGCCGACGACCATCACCGCCACCATGGTGAGGTCGATGCCGCGGCCGACGACGACGAAGCCCATGCCGACGGCCAGCGTGCCGAGGATCGACACGTTCTTGAGGATGGCGATGATGTTGCCTTGGCTCAGGAAATTGTTGAGCGTCGCCGAGAAGACGAGGAACATCACGACCGAGATCGCGACGACGACGACTTCCTGCGACGCCTTGAAGCCAAGGCGCCTGTCGTCCGATTTGCCCGAACCAGGCATTTTCCTCCTCCCAGGCAGCCTATGATTGGCGCCTTCCTCAGGCGACCAGCTGAATCGGAATCCTCCCAAGGCTCCGAGCCGTTTGCCTGTACGGGACAATTACGACTGGAGCGTCGGCGGACAATTTCGTTTTTCTGATACGCTGTGCAGTTTGCCCCCGCGCCGAAGCGTAAGCTTCGTGAAGCTTTCATCCCAGGGGCAGCCTTCTCAGGCCTGCGGCGGCTCGCCGGCATAGGCGCGCGCGATAAGGGCCCGGATCGGTTCCCGCTCCAGCGCCCGCGGGTTCCAGTAGGGATTGGCCAGCGCACGGTCCGTCGCAATGTCGATCCCCTCGGACGGCATGCCGATCTCGGACAGCGCGCGTTTTGCGCCGATGCGGCCGGCGAGGTCGTAGAGCGCGATGGCAGGATCATCCGTCTTCAGCACGGCCCGCAGGGTTTGCATGACGGCCGGAACGGCGGGGGCGTTGTAGGCCAGCGCATGCGGCAGCACGATCGTATGGG
>NZ_RZRY01000554.1:0-4278 GCF_003998035.1 Mesorhizobium sp. M2A.F.Ca.ET.039.01.1.1
CTCGAGAAGCGCCTCAAGGCCGGCACCACGCTCGACGTCATCGCCGGCGAGCTCAAGCTCGACAAACAGACCAAGCGCGGCTTGAAGCGCGAAGCCGACGATGCCGATTTCGGCAAGGAGGGTGCCGCCGCCATGTTCGGAGTCGGCGAAGGCGGCACCGGCCTGATCCCCTCGCCCACCGGCGACGGCCAGATCCTGTTCAAGGTCGCCGAGGTCTTCGAGCCGGCTGGCGCCGACGGCAGCACGGTGCCGGACGAGGCGCAGAAATCCTTCGGCGCCGGCATGTCCGACGACCTGCTCGACCAGCTGGTGGCGCAACTGCAGTCGCAATATGACGTTCGCATCGATCCGAACGCCGTTTCGCAAGCACAGACACGATGAGCGCGCTGAAGACACATATCGCCAAGGTCGCCACCGGCACCGCGCTTTCCTTCGAGGAAGCCCGCGAGGCGTTCGACATCATCATGTCGGGCGACGCGACGCCCGGCCAGATCGGCGGCTTCCTGATGGCGCTGCGCGTGCGCGGCGAGACCGTGGGCGAGATATCCGGCGCGGTCGCCACGATGCGCGCCAAGATGCTGCGTGTCGAGGCGCCGCAGGGCGCCATCGACATCGTCGGCACCGGCGGCGACAATTCGCACTCGGTCAACATCTCGACCGCTTCGGCCTTCGTCATCGCCGCCGCCGGGGTGCCGGTCGCCAAGCACGGGAATCGCGGCCTGTCCTCGCTGACCGGCTCCGCCGATGTGCTGACGGCGCTGGGCGTCAGAATAGATATCTCGCCGGAAATGATCGGCCGCTGCATCCATGAGGCCGGCGTCGGCTTCATGTTCGCGCCGGCGCATCATCCGGCGATGAAGCATGTCGGGCCGACCCGGGTCGAGCTCGGTACGCGCACCATCTTCAATCTGCTCGGACCGCTGTCGAACCCCGCCGGCGTCAGCCGCCAGATGGTCGGCGTCTTCCTGCCGGAATGGATCATGCCGGTGGCCGAGACGCTGAAGGCGCTGGGCGCCGAGCACGCCTGGGTCGTCCATGGCGATGGCTATGACGAGATCACGACCACGGGCGAGACGCAGGTTGCGGAGCTTGCCGGCGGCGAGATCCGCACCTTCGCCCTGACGCCGGAAGCCGTCGGGCTGAAGCGGCACACCAAGGAAGAGCTACGCGGCGGCGACGCGGCCTACAACGCCAGGCAACTGCGCGATATGTTGGGTGGCGCCGCCGGCGCCTATCGCGACACGGTGCTGATGAACGCCGGCGCCGGTCTGGTTGTGGCCGGCAAGGCGACGACGCTTGCCGACGGCATCGCGGCGGCGGCGCAAGCGATCGACAGTGGCCGCGCCCTCGCGGTGCTGGACAAGCTCGTCGAGATTTCGAACGGATAAGGCCTTGTCGGACATCCTGCGCAAGATCGAAGCCTATAAGCGCGAAGAGATCGCGGCGGCGAAGGCGAAGATACCGCTGGCCGAGCTCAAGGCGCGCGCAAAGGATGCCGGTGGGACGCGCGGTTTTTTGGCGGCGCTCGAGGCGAAGCGAACAGCGGGGAGCTTCGCGCTGATCGCCGAAATCAAGAAGGCCAGCCCTTCCAAGGGGTTGATCCGTGCCGATTTCGACCCCCCGTCATTGGCGCAGGCCTATCAGCAAGGTGGCGCCGCGTGCCTTTCGGTGCTGACCGACGCACCGTCTTTCCAGGGCGCTCCGGAATTCCTGACGGCCGCGCGCGCAGCGGTGCGCCTGCCGGCCCTGCGCAAGGATTTTCTGTTCGATCCCTATCAGGTCCACGAAGCACGCGCCTGGGGCGCCGATGCGATCCTCATCATCATGGCGAGCGTCGACGACGCGCTGGCCAGCGAGCTTGAAGCGACCGCCTTCGAACTCGGCATGGACGCACTGATTGAGGTGCATGATGAGAATGAAATGCAGCGCGCGCTTACTTTGTCTTCGCGGCTGATCGGCATCAACAACCGTGATCTCAGAACCTTCCAGACCAGCCTCGACGTTTCGGAGCGCCTGGCCGCCATGGTGCCGGCGGATCGGCTGCTGGTCAGCGAGAGCGGCATCTTCACGCATCAGGATTGCCGCCGGTTGGAGAAGAGCAAGATCGGTACTCTCCTCGTCGGCGAGAGCCTGATGCGGCAGGCGGACGTAGCTGCCGCGACCAAGCTTCTGCTGACAGGCAAGGCAGCGGCCGAGGCGGTTTGAGAATGCCCGCCCTCACCCATCTCGGCGCCAAGGGCGAAGCCAACATGGTCGATGTCGGCGACAAGGCCGAGACGACCCGCACGGCAATCGCCGAGGGCTTTGTCTCGATGCGGCCCGAAACGCTGGAGATGATTCTGGCCGGCGACGCCAAGAAAGGCGATGTGCTGGGCACCGCCCGCATCGCCGGGATCATGTCAGCGAAGAAGACGCATGAGCTGATCCCGCTTTGCCATCCGCTGCTTCTGACCAAAGTGGCCGTCGAGATCGAGCCGGACCATTCGCTGCCCGGCCTCAAGGTGACAGCGCTCGCCCGCGTCACCGGCAAGACCGGCGTGGAGATGGAAGCGCTGACCGCCGCCTCGGTCGCCTGCCTCACCATCTACGACATGGCCAAGGCGGTGGATCGCGGCATGGTGATTTCCGGTGTCCGGCTGGTCGAGAAGACCGGCGGCAAATCCGGTGACTACAAGGCGGATGCCTGATGGCGCTGGTACCGGTCGCCGAAGCGCTCGCGCGCCTGCTCGACGGCGCAGCGCCTTTGCCGGGCGAAAGCATTCCGCTGGCGGACGCGGCCGGGCGGGTCCTGGCGGAACCGGTTGTGGCGCTGCGCACGCAGCCGCCCTTCAACGCCTCCGCGATGGATGGTTATGCCGCGCGTTCCGCCGACGTCGCTTCAGCGCCAGCGCAATTGGAAGTGATAGGCATGGCGCCTGCCGGGCGCGGTTTCTCCGGAACCGTCGGCAAAGGCCAGGCCGTGCGCATCTTCACCGGCGCGCCGCTGCCTGAAGGCGCCGACACCATCGTCATCCAGGAAAACGTCCGCGACCTCGGCAATGGCAGGATCGAGGTGACGGAGCCGACCGCGCAAGCACGCAATGTCCGGCGCCGCGGGCTCGACTTCAGCGAGGGCGACGTGCTGCTCGGAAATGGTCGCGTGCTCGACGCGGCGGCCCTTTCGCTGGCGGCTTCTGCCAACCACCCTGCCTTGAATGTCGTGCGCCAGCCGCTGGTCGCGATCATCGCCACCGGCGATGAATTGCTGCCGCCGGGCAGCACGCTCGGCCCCGATCAGATCATTTCGTCGAATGCCTATGGCGTTGCCGCCGCCGCCCAGTCGGTTGGCGCACGCGCACTCGATCTCGGCATCGCCGCCGACCGCAAGGAGGCGATCGCCGCGCTGGTCAGGAGAGCGGTCCAGGCGGGCCCGGATGTCATCGTCACGCTGGGCGGTGCCTCGGTCGGCGATCACGACCTGATCCATGACGTGCTGACCAGCGAGGGCATGCGGCTCGACTTCTGGAAGATCGCCATGCGCCCCGGCAAACCGTTGATGTTCGGCCGGCTTGGCAATGTCCGCTGCATCGGCCTGCCAGGCAATCCGGTGGCCAGCATCGTCTGCTCGCAGCTCTTCCTGAAGCCGCTGCTTGCCCGGCTCGGCGGCCGCAATTTCAGGCAGGACGTGCGAACGGCCAGGCTGGGCGCCGCGATGCCGGCTAACGATCTCAGGCAGGACTATGTTCGCGCCGTGGTGCGCGAGGACGCCGGCACCCTGGTCGCGACGCCGTTCGGCATCCAGGACTCCTCGATGCTCAGGATGCTCGCCGACGCCAACGGCCTGATCATGCGCGAGCCCTTTGCGCTGGCTGCGGAGGTTGGCGCCGAATGCAGCGTGCTTATGCTGCGCTAATGCGTCGATGCAATCGATCCGCTAACATGTCGACGCAGTCGATGTGATACGTCTCTATTCTTCGACCAGCGTTCGGGTCAGGGGATGGTCCGGATCTGCGAGACCATCGACGACGTTGAAATGATGCCGATCCGGCTCGACAACTGACTGGGTAGCGGCGCCAAGCCCCCTCCAGATGTTGGCGAGCAATACGCTCTGGCGCAGGAATTCCGAGCGCTCGCCGCCGCCGACCCAACAGGTGATGCGGGTTCCTTGCACGGGCCGCAGCAGCGCCGGGCTTTCGCTAAACGCTTCCCGTTCGTCGATGTTCAGCGTCTCGTTCAAAGCCGTGAACATCAACGACCGAAGGTCGTGCAGGCCTGAAATCGAAACGACCTTGCGTATTC
>NZ_RZRY01000555.1:0-4265 GCF_003998035.1 Mesorhizobium sp. M2A.F.Ca.ET.039.01.1.1
GCGTGGCATGCAGCGTCGCGGCCGTCGGCGAGGGCACCCAGGCGGTGTTGGCGCCGGCCTTGGGATGCGCGATCTTCTCAACCAGCATTGCCGCCATCAGGTCCGGCATCGCCCACATGCCCTTGCCAATCTGGGCGTGGCCGGCAAGCCCGCATTCGAGCCCCGTGTCGACGTTCCAGGCCTCGTAGGCGGAGATCCAGGCGGCCTGCTTCATGTCGCCCTTGCGGATCATCGGGCCGGCTTCCATCGAGGTGTGGATCTCGTCGCCGGTGCGGTCGAGGAAGCCGGTGTTGATGAACACCACGCGCTCCTTGGCCGCGCGGATCGCTTCCTTGAGGTTGACGGTGGTGCGCCGCTCCTCGTCCATGATGCCCATCTTGATGGTGTTCTTCGGCATGCCGAGCAGCGCCTCGACACGGTCGAAGATTTCCACCGCGAAGGCAACCTCTTCCGGCCCGTGCATCTTGGGCTTCACCACATACATCGAGCCGGCGCGGGAGTTGGCGCGGCGGCCGTTCTCGCCGACATCGTGCAGCGCGATCAGCGCGGTGATGGCGGCGTCCATGATGCCTTCCGGCACCTCGTTTCCATCGCGGTCGGTGATCGCCGGATTGGTCATCAGGTGGCCGACATTGCGCACCAGCATCAGCGAGCGTCCAGGCAAAAGCAGCTGGCCGCCATTGGGCGCCGTATAGCGGCGGTCGGGATTGAGCTTGCGGACAAAGCTCTTGCCGCCCTTGGTGATCTCTTCGGCGAGGTCGCCCTTCATGAGGCCGAGCCAGTTGCGGTAGACCACAACCTTGTCCTCGGCATCGACGGCCGCGACCGAATCCTCGCAATCCTGGATAGTCGTGAGAGCCGATTCCAGGACGACGTCGGCAATGCCGGCCGGATCGGTCTTGCCGATCTGGTTGGCATGGTCGATCACGATTTCGATGTGCAGGCCGTTCTTGACCAGAAGCACGGCTTCCGGATTTTCGGCATCGCCGCGATAGCCGGCAAACTGCTTTGGGTCGGCGAGCGTGGTGGCGCCGGCGCCCTCACCCGCTTTCAGCGCGCCATTCGCCACCGACAGCCCGTTGACGCCGGCCCATTTGCCGGTGGTCAGCGGCACGGACTGGTCGAGGAAATCCTTAGCCCAAGTAATGACTTTCGCGCCACGCGCGGGATTGAAACCCTTGCCCTTCTCGGCGCCGCCGGTCTCGGGAATGGCGTCGGTGCCGTAGAGCGCGTCATAGAGCGAGCCCCAGCGCGCATTGGCGGCGTTGAGCGCATAGCGCGCGTTCATCACCGGCACGACGAGCTGAGGCCCGGCGACGACGGCGATCTCGGGGTCGACATGCTCCGTCGAAACGCTGAACGCCGCGCCTTCCGGCACCAGATAGCCGATCTCCTTCAGGAAGGCCTTGTAAGCCTCCATGTCGATCGGGGCGCCGTTTTCGCGGTACCAGCCGTCGAGTTTCTCCTGCATGGCGTCGCGTTTGGCGAGCAGCGTCCGGTTCTTCGGCGCGAGATCGTGGACGATGGCGGAAAAGCCTTCCCAGAATTTTTCCGGATCGATGCCGGTGCCCGGCGCGGCTTCCTCGGCCATGAAGTCATGGAGCTCCCGGGCAATCCGCAACCCGGCGATCTCGATGCGGTCGGTCATCAGCACGTCTCCAGATAGGTAGCTTGCCGGGGCCTTTGGCATGTTTGGGGTTGCGGGGTCAATTCGGCTTAGGGTGAAGGCTTCCTTCTCCCCGTTCTACGGGGAGAAGGTGGCGGCAGCCGGATGAGGGGCGGCGCCGGCGTTGACAATTAGCATGCGTTGATCCGCCGATTGAAGTCGAGGAGAACAGCAACACTCGCCGGCGCTGCCCCTCATCCGCCCTTCGGGCACCTTCTCCCCGTTCTACGGGGAGAAGGAAGGCGCACTCACACCGCGATCCGAGGCCTTCCCGACGCCACGGCCACCACATGCGCCTCGATGAACATGCGCTGGCCCTCGATGGTCGAGACCTTGAACTCGGTGGCGACGTCGATCTCGGCGCTGTCGGTGCCGGCGTTCTTGGCGCGCTCGGCGGCGAGCGCGCGCACATCGGCCTCGGCCGCCGCGATCGCCTTCGCCTCTTCGGTGAAGTCGCGCACCGTCTGGCCGGAGGCGAGGCGGAACAGGCCTTCCTTGGGCTGGCTGACACGGGCCTCGGCCGAGACGCGCACCTGGCCGACCACGGCGCCAAGCGCGTTGGCGACGTCGGTGTCCTCCGGCACGATGCAGCCATTTCCGACCAGCACGGCCAAGCCGGCGTAATGCAGCGGCGCCGAGGCGCCCAGCCCGATGACCGGACGGTCGAGCGCGACGGTGAAGCGGGCGATGCCGGGATGGCCATCGACCGCGCGCTGCACCAGCGCATGCGCGACGGTGGCCGCGCCATCCAGCCCGTCCTCGGCGAAGGCGGTTTCGAGGATGTATTCGGCCGACCAGCGGGTGAGCGTCGTCAGCACGCGCTCGGCCAGGGCTTCGGGTGTCGCCGCGATCGCCTGGCCGCGGCCGTCGCGGCGGCGCGAAAACAGCTCGGCGCCCAGGCGGGCAGTGGCGGCGTCCCAGTTCGACTGCTTGCCCAGCACATGCGCGGCGTCGGACGGCGTGAAGCCGCAGATATGCACCAGCCCGCGCGCGACCAACCGGTTCAGCGTGGCGTTCTGCGCGTTCGACGAGAGCAGCCGATCAAGCGCCAGCGGGACAGTGCCGATCGCCTCGTAGAGCTTCGCTTCCGGCGCGGTGAGGCCGGCGGCGAGTCGGTCCGGCACACCGGTGCGCAGGGCAAACCGCCCGTCCATGCGGCCGGGGTTCGGCGCCCGCAGCTGCCGTTCCAGCTCGGCGGTGACTGCCTCGCCATGCGCCATGCCGGCCAGCGCCAGCGGCACCAGGCGGCGCGGCCCGAGCAGGATTTTCGGATCGAGCGCGCCGTCTTCCAGCGTGACCTCCGAGTCGCCGCCAAGGCCGAAGGTGCGCATGGCGACCGCTTCGACCATGGTGCGGAAGCCGCCGACGGTGGCGCCTTCCGGATCGAGGCGCGGGCGGCCGCCGTCGAGCACGGCGACGTCCGTGGTGGTGCCGCCGATATCCGAGACCATGGCGTCGTCCAGCCCGGTCATGTGGCGGGCGCCGACAAGAGAGGCAGCCGGGCCCGAGAGGATCGTCTCGATAGGCCGCTGGCGGGCAAAGGCGGCCGAGACCAGCGCGCCGTCGCCGCGCACCACCATCAGGGGTGCCGCGATGCCGCGCTTGGCCAGAAACCCTTCGGTCGCCGCGACCAGCCGGTCGATCATCGAGATCAGGCGGGCGTTGAGCAGCGTGGTAAGCGCGCGGCGCGGGCCGCCGAGCTTGGCCGACAATTCATGGCTTGCTGTGACCGGAAAGCCGGTCTTCTCGCGGATCAGGTCGCGGGCCGCCAGCTCATGCGCCGGATTGCGGGTGGCGAAATAGGCGCAGACGGCGAAGCCCGAAACCGAGCCGCCCAATTCCGGCAACGCCGCCTCGAGGCCGGAAAGGTCGAGCTTGGCGGCATTGCCGTGCACGTCGTGTCCGCCGGGGCAGAACACCACCGGGTCGGTGCCCAGCGCCGTCTTCAACCCGTCGCGGGCAAGGTCGGCCTCGGAAAAGCCGATCATGACGAGCGCCACGCGCCCGCCCTGGCCCTCGACCAGCGCGTTGGTGGCAAGTGTCGTGGACATCGAGACGAGTTTTATCGCGGCCGGATCGGTGGCGGATTGCTGAAGCACCGCGTCGACCGCGCCGGAAATGCCGACGGCGAGATCGTGACGCGTGGTCAGCGATTTCGCCTTGGCCAGGACCTTGCCCTTGGGTCCGCCCTCCTCCGACCACAGCACCGCATCGGTGTAGGTGCCGCCGGTGTCGATGCCGAGGAAGAGGGGGTGAGGCTTGGCAGTCATTTTTGCGGGCAGTCCGGGGTCGAGGGCTTCGCGAAGCCCTTAGCCGATACGGGCTGCCGGATAAAGGTTGGAGGGATGGGCCAAGGGGCGCAAGTTCCTCGCCCGACAAAGTGGGGAGAGGGACCCAAGCTTTGAGACATCGGCGCGAGGCCCCCCTCTCTGGCCTGCCGGCCATCTCCCCCTCAAGGGGGGAGATCGGATGTCACGCCGGCTTTCGCCAATCGCCAACGTTGTAGAAAGGAGCGAGGCGCTTGAACTGCCAATCTCCCCCCTTGAGGGGGAGATGCCCGGCAGGGCAGAGAGGGGGGCCTCGAGCCGGCCTTCGCAAC
>NZ_RZRY01000556.1:0-4259 GCF_003998035.1 Mesorhizobium sp. M2A.F.Ca.ET.039.01.1.1
CCGACTGCCTGCCGGTGCTTGACGTTCCGGTCGAAGGCGCCAGCGACGTCATCGGCGCGCGCGCCTATGGCAAGGAGCCCAATGCCGTGATCGAGCTTGGCCGGGCCTCGGCCGAGGGCTTGATGTCGGGCGGCGTGCTGCCGGTGATGAAGCATATTCCCGGCCATGGCCGCGCCTTTGCCGACACGCATTTCGCGCTGCCGACCGTCGATACGCCGCTCGAGGAGCTCAGGCGGCATGATTTTGCCCCGTTCAAGGCGTTGAACGCGCTGCCGATGGCGATGACGGCGCATGTCGTCTACAGCGCCATCGACCCCGACAATCCTGCGACGACGTCCGCCAAGGTCGTCGATCAGGTGATCCGCGGCGAGATCGGCTTCGACGGGCTGCTGATGAGCGACGACACCTCGATGAAGGCACTTTCTGGGGATTTCCCGACAAAGGCGGCCTCGATCCTTGCGGCCGGCTGCGATCTCGTCCTTCACTGCAACGGCGTTTTCGAGGAGATGTCGGGGATCGCCTCGCGCACGACGGGGCTGTCGGGCAAGTCCTTGCAACGCGCGGAGCGGGCGCTGACCTATATAAAGGATCGCGACGTCGCCGACGAAACGGCGATACGCGCGGAATTTGCCACCTATTTCGAAGCGGTGGCCTGAACCGGAAGGGACGAAAGGCAAGTGGCGGAGACATTGGAAGGCAAGGCCGCGAAGGCCGCACCGATGGACCGTCTGTGGGCCGAGAACGACGATTCACGCCTGACCGGCGACCCATCCCTGGTCGTCGACGTGGCCGGTTTCGAAGGTCCGCTCGATCTTCTCCTGCACCTTGCCCGCAACCAGAAGGTCGATCTGGCACGCATTTCGATCCTGGCTTTGGCCGAGCAGTATCTGGCCTTCATCGAGAAGGTGCGGGCGCTGAGGTTGGAGCTTGCCGCCGACTATCTGGTGATGGCGGCGTGGCTCGCCTTCCTGAAATCGAAGCTCCTGATCCCGAAACAGCCGGGCGAGGAGGGCGAAAGCGGCGAGGAACTGGCGGCGGTGCTGCAATTCCGGCTGAAGCGGCTGGAAGCCATGCGCGACGCCTCGGCGCGGCTGGTCAACCGCAATCGCCTCGGCCGCGACGTCTTCGCGCGCGGCATGCCGGAAATGGTCATCATCGAGAAGCGCAACAGCTTTTCGGCCTCGCTTTACGATCTGCTCACCGCCTACGCGCAGCAGCGCCAGCGGCAGGCCATCAACAATGTGACGATCGCCCGGCGCGCCGTGTGGTCGCTGAAGGATGCGCGCGAGGTGCTGGCGCGGCTGATCGGCGCGGTCGGCGACTGGACGGTGCTCGACAGCTTCCTGATCGAGTATCTGGCGGCGCCGGAAGAGAAGCGCACGGCGATGGCCAGTTCGTTCGCGGCGACCCTCGAAATGGTGCGCGAGGGCAAACTGGAAGTGCGGCAGGACCAGGTGTTCGCGCCGATCTATCTGCGCAGCCGCGCGCAAGGTGCAAAGGCAGTCGAGGTGGTATCATGAGTGAACGCGCAAACGCCTCAGTCATCCCGTTCAGGGTTGAGGATGAGCCGGAAGACGAGATGGCCGAGCAGGGTTCACTCGAAAACCCCGCCGAGCGGCTGCAGCTGTCGGAAGCGGTGCGCATGGCCGAGGCGATCGTTTTCGCCAGCGCCGAGCCGGTCAGCGAAAAGCAGCTTGCCGCGCGCCTGCCTGAAGGCGTCAACATCGCCGCCGCGATGGCCGATCTTCAGCAGATCTATGCCAAGCGCGGCGTCAACCTGGTGCGGGTCGGCGATGCCTGGGCCTTCCGCACCGCAGGCGACCTCGCTTTCCTGATGAGCCGTGACTCTGTCCAGCAGAGAAAGCTGTCGCGCGCGGCGCTCGAAGTGCTGGCGATCATCGCCTATCACCAGCCCGTCACGCGCGCCGAAATCGAAGACATCCGGGGCGTGGAGACCTCCAAGGGCACGCTCGACACGCTGCTCGAAACGGAATGGGTCAGGATGCGCGGCCGCCGCCGCACGCCGGGACGGCCGGTGACCTATGGCACCACCGACGCCTTCCTCGATCATTTCGCGCTGGAGGAGATCCGCGATCTGCCCGGTATGGAAGAGCTGAAGGGCGCCGGCCTGCTCTCGACGCGCATGCCGGCCAATTTCTCGATGCCGGTGCCGCCAGCCGATCCCGACGCGCTCGCCGAGGACGAGGATGAGCTGACCGATATCGACCTCGAGGAGCTCGGGCTGCTGACGCCGCGCGTCACGGAAGAGTGACCTAAAGCGCGTCGCGATCTTTCAGGTTCTTTTCAGGTTCGCTCCACGCGCTTTAGGTTTTTGATTTTACGCATGTCTTTATCCCGAAACCGGTTCCCACTTTCGGGAGACATGCTTTTAGGGAACCGGCACAACTGGTCTAATAGCAAGGCCTGCGCGGATTCGTAGCAAGGCGCTCACGTCGAAAGTGCGTGACATCCGCTAGCCATTTTATCAACTTCATTGCAGTTGTGTTTGAATCCCCGAGCGAAAACGCATAGATCATCGCCGAGGGAAAACATTCGAGAGAGATCGTTATGGGTTCGTTTTCGATTTGGCACTGGATGATCGTGCTGGTCATCGTGCTTCTGGTGTTCGGCCGCGGCAAGATCCCAGAGTTGATGGGCGACATGGCCAAGGGCATCAAGAGCTTCAAGAAGGGCATGGCTGACGACGACGTTGACGACAAGCGTACCGTCGAGCACCGCGCCGACGAGACTGTTTCGCCGGGCAAGGAAAAGGTCAGCAAGAGCTGATCCGATTGTTGGTTTGAGCATGCCGTTGTACCAAAACCGCTTCGCATGTGCGGGCGGCGTGTTCTCGTCGGAATAGATTGTCATGTTCGAAGTCGGTTGGAGCGAACTGCTGGTGATCGCGGTCGTCATGATCGTGGTCGTCGGGCCAAAGGATTTGCCCAACATGCTGCGCACCTTCGGCCGCACCGCGGCGAAACTGCGCGCCATGGCCGGCGACTTCCAGAAGCAGTTCAACGAAGCGCTGAAGGAAGCCGAACTCGATGATGTGAAGAGTTCGATCGACAGTCTCCGCAGCCTCAATCCGATGAACGAGGTGCGTAAGCAGCTCAATCCGTTCGAGCAGGCCGCGGCCGATGTGCGGGCCGGCGTCGACACGATGATGAAGCCCAAACCGGCCGCCGATCCTGCGGCGCCGGCTGCAGACACGCCGCAACCCGCTGAGCCGCTCAAGAACGGCGCGACGGACATGCCCGGCGTCGGCGCAACCGAGCCCGCCCCGGCCGCTCCGACCTTCCCGGCCATGACGAACGCCTCGGTCACCGCCTCGGTTTCGGATGCGCCTGTGGCGGCCAAACCGGCGAAAAAGACTGCGGTGATTAAGGCCAAGACGGCCGACGCTGTGGCGAAAACGGCAGCGGCATCGAAGGCATCGGCTGCAAAGGTGCCGGCCAAATCCTCGGCGCCGGCCAAAGCCGCAACGGCTGCCGCAAAGGCCGCGTCCAAGGCTGAGGCAAAGCCTGCCGCGGCCAGGAAGCCTGCCTCCAAGAAGACGGCTGACACCAAGAAGACGGCGGGAGCCGCCAAGTGAGCGTATCGGACAAGGAGCGGGAAGAAATCGAGAAATCGTCGGCGCCGCTGATCGAGCATCTCATCGAGTTGCGCCGCCGCCTGATCTGGTCGCTGGGCGGCTTCTTCGTCGCCTTCCTCGTCTGCTTCTTTTTCGCTAAGCGCCTGTTCAACCTGTTGGTCATCCCCTTCAAATGGGCAACGCAATGGGCAGGCCTCGACCCGCACAAGGTCGAGCTGATCTATACCGCGCCGCAGGAGTTCTTCTTCACCCAGGTGAAGCTTGCCATGTTCGGCGGCATGGTGATCGCCTTCCCGCTGATCGCCACGCAGATCTACAAGTTCATCGCGCCGGGCCTCTACAAGAATGAGCGCAGCGCTTTCCTGCCGTTCCTGATCGCGTCGCCCATCCTGTTCCTGATGGGCGCCTCGCTGGTCTATTTCTTCTTCACCCCGATGGTGATGTGGTTCTTCCTGGCCATGCAGCAGGTCGGCACCAACGACCAGGTGCAGATTTCGCTGCTGCCCAAGGTTTCGGAATATCTCAGCCTGATCATGACGCTGATCTTCTCCTTCGGCCTGGTGTTCCAGCTGCCGGTGGTGACCAGCCTTTTGACGCGCGTCGGGCTGTTGTCGTCGCAGGCGCTGGCCGAGAAGCGCAAATGGGCGATCGTGCTTTCCTTCGT
>NZ_RZRY01000557.1:0-4252 GCF_003998035.1 Mesorhizobium sp. M2A.F.Ca.ET.039.01.1.1
GCGTAGCGCCGAGCAGCGATAGCGCGCCCACGATCATCGCCACGTGGACCGCGAGCGCGACGTTGGCGATAAAGCCGAGGAAGCCATAGGCGACGAACATGAAGGCAACGACGAGGATCGAGCCGATCACGCCCGCCACCTTGCCGGCGTGGATCGAGTCCTGGCCGAGGCCCGGGCCGACTGTGCGCTCTTCGATGATGGTCAATTTCGCCGGCAAGGCGCCGGCGCGCAGCAGGACGGCGAGGTCGTTGGCGCTCTCGGCCGTAAAGTTCCCCGAAATCTGCCCCGTGCCGCCAAGGATAGGTTCACGGATGACCGGCGCCGAGATGACTTGATTGTCTAGCACGATCGCAAAAGGTTTGCCGACATTCTGCTGGGTCGCCTGGCCGAACCGCGTCGCCCCGCGGGAATTGAAGGTGAACGAAACGACCGGCTCGTTGGTCTGCGAGTTATAGGTCGGCGTCGCGTTCGACAGGTCTTCGCCCGACACGATGACGCGGTTTTCAACCAGATAAGGAACGGGAGGATCGTCCTGCGAGTAAAGGACGGAGTCGCCGGGCGGCGGTCGATTTTTCATCGCGTCCTGGACCGGCACCGACGTATCGACCATCTGGAAGGTCAGCTTGGCGGTCTGGCCGATGATGTCCTTGAGCCTTTGCGGATTTTGCAGTCCGGGCACCTGAACCAGAATGCGATCGTCACCCTGCCGCTGCACGATCGGTTCCGTGGTGCCGAGCGCGTTGACACGCCGCTCCACCACTTCGATCGCCTGCGACAATGCCGTTGATGTGCGATACTTGATGCCAGCATCCGTGACGGTGAACTTCAGCAACCCAGGCTCGGAATCATCCAGGGTCATCGACTGAACGGAACCACCGCTAAAGAGCCCGGCCGCGACCGGATTAGTTATCGGCTTCAGCGCCGTCTTGGCGGCTTCGACCTGGCTTGGATCGTTGATGCGCACCTGAACGGTCCGGCCGGTTCCGCCAAGGCCGGTGTATTGGATCTTGGCGTCGCGCAGCAGGTCCTGATCTCGTCGCGCGTGGTCTCCAGTTGATCCTTGATCAGGTCGTTCTGATCCATCTGGAGCAGGATGTGCGAACCGCCCTGAAGATCGAGGCCGAGCGTCATCTGCCGCTTCGGCACCCAACTCGGCAATTGCGCCAGCGTGCTTGCCGGGAAGAGATTGGGCACGGCGAGGATCACTGTGATGGCCACGGCGAGCCAGATCAGGATCATCTTCAGGCGCGAGAAATAAAGCATTCGTTCTTATCCGTTCAGGCGTACAAGCGGCAGCGTTCCGCCATCGGCGAGGGTGTCAGCTATGGTTATCGTTCCGACCACGGCCGGCCCTATCGCGCTTCCTCGACGATTGTCAATCTCGCCGGCAGCGCGCCGGTGCGCAATAACACGGCGAACTCCTTGGCGCTCTCGGCCCTGAAATTCCCCGATATCTGTGCGGTGCCATTCTCAATGGGTTCCCGGATGATGGGCGCTGAAATCACCTGATCGTCCAGAATCACCGCAAACGGCTTGCCGATATTGCGCGTGGTCGCCCACTTGAAACGTTGCGTACCCTTGGAATCGAGCCGGAATGCGACGACAAACTCTTCTGTCGAACTGTCGTGGGTCGCTTTCGCGTCCAGCACGCTGTCGCCCGAGACAAGCACCCGGTCTTCGATCAGATAGGGAACTGGCGGATCGTCCGGCGTGTAAAGCACGGTTGAACCGGCAGGCGGCTGGCCATTGACCGCGTCGTCCACCGGCATCGAAGTATCGACCAACCGGAAGCGCAGTCGACCCTGCCGCGCAAGGGTTTGCGCCAGACCGTGCAAATCCGCGACGCTCGGCGCCTGAACCAGTATGCCGTCATCCGTCAACTGAACCGTGGCATCGGCCACGCCAAGTTCGTTCAGCCGGTTTTTGATGACTTCGATCGACTGTGTGAGCGCGGCAGAGGTCCGATACTTCGCTCCGGCATCCGTCATGGTGAACTTCAACAGGCCGGGCTCGCTATCGTCGAGCGCAAACTCCTGGACCGGACCTTCTTTGCCGGCAATGGGATCGACCACCGCCTTGAGCGCCGCCTTGGCGGCCTCGACCTGCGAGGCATCGCTAATGCGCAGCTGAACGGTCAGGCCCGATACGACAAGACCGTTATAGTTGATCTTCGGCTCGGCGTCGCGAAGCAGCGTCCTGATCTGATCCCGCGTTGCTTCCAGCCGGCGGCTTCTTACCTGCTCCCTATCCAGGTGAAGCAGAACATGTGCGCCCGGCACCGATGCAAAAACAGCCGACGCGCCAAAGACCATCGAGACCAGGGCAAGCCCGATCAAAACGATCTTCAGGCGCGAAAAATAGACCATATGTTGCCGTTCGTCGGAGCCCTGCCCGCGGCCATCGCCGCCGGGATTGCGCTTACTTCTTGGCGTTCTGGTTCGCCACCGGCTCGCCCTTGACGCGCACGTCCGAGATCGTCGAACGCAGCGCCGTCACCTTGGTTCCGCCGCCAAGGTCGATCTCCAGCTCATTGTCGTCGATCACCTTCGTCACCTTGCCGACGAAGCCGCCGCCGGTCACCACCGTATCGCCGCGGCGCACCGCCGAAAGCATTTCCTGGCGCTTCTTCAGCTGCGCGCGCTGCGGCCGGATGATCAGAAAATACATGATCACGAAAATCAGGACAAACGGCAAAATCGAGATGAACATGTCTGGCGAAGCGCCGACGCCCTGGGCGTATGCCGGTGTAACGAACATCAAGAAACTCCTGGATGGTGAAATTCCGCCGCGGCCGCCCCGCGAAAATTTGGCCGGAATATAGTCGGTAAACTTGCCAATGCAACTGCGCTGCGGGCCCAATCCGTTGCTTTTCCAGCCGTTTGCGGCGTGCTAGAGCGTCGCAGCGGAAGCGGCTTCGAGGCCCCCGAAAGATCATGCTCCAACAAAAGCTTGGACCTGGTTCTTGCAGCGATGTCATGGAAGCTGCTCCCACACGCTGAAGGACCTCAACAAAAAAGACCCAAAATGACCGACAGCCTGGACGCCTTGAACAAGAAACTGGATCGCCTGATCGAGGCGGTTTCCCGTCTCGCCCCGCCGCCGGTGCCACAGACCGATCTCGGCGTGGCGGACTGCTTCGTCTGGCAGGCTGATCCCGGTTTCCTGGAGCCGGTGCGCAAGGTGAACCGCGTCGATATCGGCCTGATCCGCGGCGTCGACCGCGTGCGCGACATCCTGCTCGACAACACCGAGCGCTTCGCGTCCGGCTATGCGGCCAACAACGTGCTGTTGTGGGGCGCGCGCGGCATGGGCAAGTCGTCTCTGGTGAAGGCCGTGCATGCCACCGTCAACGCCTCTGACAAGCTCGACCGGCCGCTGAAGCTGATCGAGATCCATCGCGAGGATATCGACACGCTGCCCAAGCTGATGGGTCTCCTGAAGGCGGCTCCCTATCGCTTCATCCTGTTTTGCGACGACCTCTCCTTCGACCATGACGACACCTCCTACAAGTCGCTGAAGGCGGCGCTGGAAGGCGGCGTCGAAGGCCGGCCGGGCAATGTCATTTTCTACGCCACGTCCAACCGCCGGCATCTGTTGCCGCGCGACATGATCGACAATGAGCGCTCGACCGCCATCAATCCTTCCGAAGCGGTCGAGGAAAAAGTCTCGCTTTCAGATCGTTTTGGCCTGTGGCTCGGCTTCCACAAATGCTCGCAGGACGAATATCTCGACATGATCGACGGCTATGTCCGCTATCACGACCTGGCCATCGATCCCGAGCAATTGCGCGCCGAAGCGCTGGAATGGGCAACGACGCGTGGCAGCCGTTCCGGCCGTGTCGCCTGGCAGTTCACGCAGGACCTCGCCGGACGGCTCGGCAAATCGCTGAAAGACTGACGAGCGGAAGTCACTTCTGCGCCCGTCGCAAGTCGCGCGGCGTCTGGCCGATCTCCCGGCGCATCCAATGCGCCAGATGCGACTGGTGCGCAAAGCCGGTCAACGCCGCGACCTCGCTCGTGCCGAGATCGCCGCGCCGCAGCAGGACGCACGCCCTTTCCACTCGGCGCCGCAACACGTAGCGATGCAAGGTGACACCCATCGCGGCCTTGAACCATGTGCGCAGATGCGAGCTGCTCGCGCCGGCCACCCGGCTCAGGCGATCGATCGAAAGCGGCTCGTGAAGAGCGGTCTCGATGTGGTCGAGGACACGCTTGAGCTGGGCGTCCGACAACCGGTTCACTCGACCCACGTC
>NZ_RZRY01000558.1:0-4242 GCF_003998035.1 Mesorhizobium sp. M2A.F.Ca.ET.039.01.1.1
AGCAGATGCTGATCGAGGCGCTGTCGCAGTATGAAGGCACGATGCTCTTCGTCTCGCACGACCGCCATTTCCTGGCGGCGCTGTCGAACCGCGTGCTGGAGCTCACGCCCGACGGCATCCACACCTATGGCGGCGGCTACACCGAATATGTCGCGCGCACGGGGCAGGAGGCACCGGGGCTGAGAAGCTAGGGATCTTTTTCAGAGCGCGTCGTAGACGGCGTCGATCAGCGCCTTGCGGCGCGGGTCGACATCGTCGAACCCCAGCATGCGGTTGGTGACGTAGCCGAACCCGACACCGGCGCCGGGATCGGCAAAGCCGATGGCGCCGCCCCAGCCGGTATGGCCGAAGCTTTGCGGCGATGCGCGACCGGCATAGACGGGATCCTCGATCTGATAGCCGGCGGCGAAGGCGGCCGGCAGCGCGAAGCTGTCGTCCATGCCGCGAAAGCGCGGCCTCCCGGCCTCCTCGATCGCCGCGCGGCCGATCAGGCGCTTGCCTTCAAACGTCCCGCCTGCCGCCATCATTCCGTAGATGCGCGCCAGCGCATGGGCGGTGGACTGGCCGTTGCCACCGGGCACCTCTGCGGCGCGCCAGGCGCGGTCGTTGGGCGCCAGGGCGCGGGGCGCCGGGTTGTCGCATGCATGGGGAAAGGGCGAGGCGCGCACGATGTCGACCCACTCCGAAGCCTTCGGGCCCTCGATCATCTCGGCGGCTCGGAAATCGTCCGTTTGCGGCAGGCCGACATGGAAATCGGCCCCAAGCGGGCCGGCGATTTCTTCCGCGATGAAGCGGCCGACGCTGCGCCCGTCGACGCGCCGCAGCACCTCGCCGGCAAGATGGCCGTAGCTGAGCGCATGATAGACGCAACGGCTGCCGGGCTCCCACAGCGGCGCCATGGCGGCAAGCGCATCGGCATAGGGCGTCCAGGCGAGCAGGCCTGCCTCGTCCATCGGCACGGCAAGGCCGTTCAGCCCGGACTGGTGCGACATGACCTGATCGAGTGTGATGCGCTCCTTGCCGCCGGCCGCGAATTCCGGCCAATAGCGCGCGACCGGCGCGGCATAGTCCAGCTTGCCGCGCTCCACCAGCATGGCGATCGCCAGCGCCACGACGCCCTTGGTGCAAGACCAGACATTGACCAGCGTGTCACGCCGCCATGGCCGGGTGCGCGCGGCATCGGCATGACCGCCCCAAAGGTCGACGACGGTCTTGCCGTCGGCCACGACTGAGACGCCGCCGCCATGTTCGAGGCCTTGGGAGAAACACCAGGCGAACGCGTCGCGCACGCCGGCAAAACGCGGATCGCAGAAACCCTCTATGGTCATGCGCGGATTCCCACCTAATGCGCCTCAGCCGAACAGCTTGGTCACAAAGCCGCTGAACCAGGCAAGCTGCCAGCATCCAATTAGCGCTGGACGCTGGCAAGCCATTCAAGCGCGCCGCCGGCGCTTACCCCTTCGCCAAGCCGCGGTCGATCAGCCGCGCCAGACGCGCCGAGAAGGCTTTGGCGTCGGCTGGCTTGTCGCCGTCGAGCACGCGCGCTTCGTCATAGAGCAGATGCGCGGCGTCCTCCTTGAACGCCTTGTCGCCGTCGCCGAGCTTTGCCAGCGCCGCCACGCGCTCATGGCGCGGGTTGATCTCGAGGATCGGCTTGGCGGCCTTGTCGAGCCGGCCGGCGGCGTTGAGCAGGCGCTCGAACTGGCGGTCCGGGCCATGCTCGGGCGCGACCAGGCAGACGGCGCTTTCGGTCAGCCGGTCGGAGGCCTTCACGTCCGACACCTCGTCGCCGAGCGTCGTCTTCACGAAGGCGAGGAACGCCGCGATATCCGACGACGTCTCGGCATCAGGCTTGGCCGCGTCGTCGGGCAGCGGGATATCCGCAAGCTCGGCCGCGCCCTGCGTCACCGACTTGAACGGCTTGCCGTCGAATTCCGGCGTCATCGTCACCCAGAAACTGTCGACCGGGTCGGTCAAGAGCAGCACCTCGATACCGCGCGCGCGAAACCCTTCGAGCTGCGGCGAGGCCTCCAGCCGGGCGCGGTCGTCGCCCGCCATGAAGAAGATCGCCTTCTGGCCTTCCTTCATCGCGGCGACGTAGTCGGCAAGGCTGCGCCAGCCTTCGCCCGAAGCGGTCGAACGGAAGCGGGCAAGCTTCAGCAGCTGTTCGCGCCGCTCGTAATCCTCATAGAGACCTTCCTTGAGGACGACGCCGAAATTCTCCCAGATCTTGGCATAGGTTTCGGCGTCGTTTTCGGTCGTCTTGGCAAGATCGCCGAGAACGCGGTTGGTCACGCCCTTGCGGATCGCGGCGAGCAGCGGGCTTTCCTGGATCATCTCGCGCGAGACGTTGAGCGGCAGGTCGGCGGAATCGACCAGGCCGCGCACAAAGCGCAAATAGCGCGGCAGGAGATCGGCATCGTCGGTGATGAAGACGCGCCGCACATAGAGCTTCATGCGGCCTTTGCGATCTTGGTCGAACAGGTCGAACGGCCGCGATCCGGGCACGAAGGCGAGCACGCTGTATTCCTGCCGGCCCTCGGCGCGGAAATGGATGGTCGAGGCCGGCTCGTCATATTGCCCGGCGACGCTGCGGTAGAAGTCGGTATATTCCTCCGGCTTGATCTCGCTCTTCTGCCGCACCCAGAGCGCCGTGCCGTCGGCGATGTCGCGCGGCTCGGCGCCGGGCTTCTCGACAAGCGTGATCGGCACCGGCACATGGCCCGACTGCGACTTCGCCAGCCCTTCGAGCCGGTATGGCGTGGCGTAGGAGGTGGCGTCCTCCATCAGATGCAGCACCACGCGGGTACCGCGCTTGGGCGCCGCCTCAAGCGGCACCGGCGCGATTTCATAAGTGCCCTTGCCGTCGGACGACCAGCGGAAGGCCTCGTCGCTGCCGGCCAGGCGGCTGATCACGTCGACCCGGTCGGCGACCATGAAGGCCGAGTAGAAGCCGACGCCGAACTGCCCGATGAGCTGCGTGTCCTCCGTCGCCTTGCCGGCCTCGACGCGCTCCATGAAAGCGCGCGTGCCGGAGCGCGCGATGGTGCCCAGCGCCTCCGCCATCTCCTCGCGGCTCATGCCGATGCCGTTATCCTCGACGACAAGCTCTTTGTTGTCCGGATCGGCGGCAATCATGATGCGCGGCTTCGGATCGTCGCCCAGAAGCTCGGGACGGCTGACCGCCTCGAAGCGCAGCTTCTCGCAGGCGTCCGCCGCGTTTGAGATCAGCTCGCGCAGGAAAACATCCCTGTCCGAATAGACCGAATGCACCATCATGTGCAGCAGCCGCGAGACGTCCGCCTCGAATGTCCTGGTTTCCGCCGTCTTTGTGTCCGTCGTCATTCAGAGTTCCTGGGTTGGTCGTTTTGTCCGCCGCGCCAACACGCGCCCGGGTTAAAATCTTCAGCCATTGTTTCTTGTGCCATTGCTGCTTGTGGATGCGCGCCCTGCCAGTGCCGCGGGCGCCAGCGAGACCATGTCGGGCGCCAGAATATCGTTGCGGCGGGCGAAGGCAACAAGGGTCGCTCGCACCGTCTCCGCGTCGATTTCGCCGGCAATGCCGGCTTTGCAGGCATTGAGCGCGATCGCATGCGCGCTGCTCCTGCTCGCGGCCGGCCAATCCTGCAGCAGGGCATAGGCTTCCGCCACGCTCTCCAGCCGCACCGGCAAGCCCATGCCGACAAGCACCGTGACAGGCTCTTCAAAGCGGTCGTGGTTCATGGTCTGGCCCTTCTTTCGGATGGATGCCCACAGTACCCGGGCGAAGCCCGCCGGCGAACGTATGCCTGCGCGGGTAGGGTGGTTGCAGGACGATGCCATGCGACCGCGGCTGGCCTATGCCGGGGAGGGCCTGCACATTGAGCGCGCCCGCCGGCGTGGTGTGCGTCGCTGAAATCTGCTGGTTCAGGCGCGGCGCCGGCAGCGCGCTGTGCGCCTTGGTCAAGACTTCGATCCAGGCGGCAACGGCCAGCGGCACCGGCGCGCGCCCCTCGATCCAGCGCGTCGCATCGGTCCGGGAACAGCCAAGCTCCTGCGCAAGGTCGCCGGCGTCCCATCGCAAGCTTCTCAGGCATTCCCGCAAGCGTCCTGCAATCATGGCAATCGCAATTCCCTTCGCCCAAATCCCATCGCGACATAGTTGGACGGCCCCCGCTGTGGCGGGGGCCGATTTCGCTCAGCTTCGCGCCGATGTTTCGGTGGACGACACCTGCTGCGCGGCAAGGAACATCAGCGTCGAGG
>NZ_RZRY01000559.1:0-4241 GCF_003998035.1 Mesorhizobium sp. M2A.F.Ca.ET.039.01.1.1
CGAAGCCGCTCATCCATGATGCCAGTCTCTCGCCAAACCATCGCCGGTCCTCCCGGCTGGCAAGAAAACTGTCACCCATCTAATCGGTCCATTCTGTTACCTATCTATCCGGTTCGGACACCGGGCATTTCTCCCCGTATAGTGACGGGGAGAAAGGGCTGTTGTCACACCCGTCCGATCATCACATGCGTGGCATCGGCGGTCGCCACCTGCCCGGTGCAACGGTATCCCAGCTTCAGCATGTCGAGTCCGGCAAACAGATGCTCGCCCGAGCCGAGCAGGAGCGGCGAGACTGCCAGATGCATCTCGTCGATGAGCTTCTCCTGCAGATACTGCCGGACAGTCGAGACGCCGCCGCCGATGCGCACATCCTTGCCGACGGCGGCTGCCTTCGCCTGTTCGAGCGCTGAGTGGATGCCGTCGGTGACGAAATAGAACGTCGTCCCGCCTTCCATCTCGATCGGCGCGCGCTTCTGATGCGTCAAAATAAAGGTCGGCACGTGGTAGGGCGGGTTGGGACCCCACCAGCCTTTCCAGTTGTCGTCCGGCCATGGACCACGGCTCGGCGCGAACATGTTGCGGCCGAGGATCCACGCGCCGACATTCTCGAAGCTGCGCACGGCAAAATCGTCGTCGGTATCCGTTGTCCCGCCTTCCTTGCCGATCATCTGGTAAAACGAGCGGGTCTTGATCATCCACTTGTGTAGATCTTCGCCGCCTACGCCGAGCGGGTTGTCGAGGCTCTGATCGGGACCGGCGCCGTAACCGTCGAGCGACAAGGTGAAAGCGTTAACACGCAGCCTGGACATCATTGCCTCCTGATCCAGTTGTAATTTGCAATCGGTCAACTGATAGCTTGACTGATTGCGAATTGCAAGCAGATGGGTAGCAGTATCGCGCTCGGCGGCACGATCCAGGTTATGGATTTGACGAGGAACTGGGCCCACGGCGCCGATTCGTTCGTCCGCGCGTCCCGCTATTCCATCGCCAGGATGAGGTTGCGCACCACGGGATAGATTTCGCGTTCCCAGCGTTTGCCGTTGAAGACGCCGTAATGGCCGACATTGGCCTGCAGGTGATGCCGCTTCAAATGTGGGCGCAGCGAGCGGCACAGATCATGCGCCGCCGAGGTCTGGCCCAGCGCGCATATGTCGTCGCGTACGCCCTCTACGGTGAGCAGCGCCGTGTGGCGGATCGCGCCGGGGTCGACCTTGCTGCCGCGGAAGGTGAACGCGCCTGTGGCAAGCTCCGCCTTCTGGAACACCCGGTCGATGGTCTCGAGATAGAATTCCTCGGTGAGGTCGAGCACCGCGAAATACTCGTCGTAGAAAGTCTTGATCTTCTCGGCTTCGGCGGTCTCGCCGGCCGCCAGATGCTCATGGAGCTTGCGATGCGCCGTGACGTGGCGGTCGCTGTTCATGGCCATGAAGGCGGTGAGCTGCAGGAAGCCCGGATACACCCGCCGCCCGCCGCCCGGGTGGCGCCAAGGCACATGCGAGATGACGTAGCTTTGGAACCAAGCCAGCGACTTGCTGACGGCGAATTCGTTGACCTCCGTCGGGCTTTCGCGCGGGTCGATCGGCCCCGCCATCAGCGTCATCGAGCGCGGCGTCGCCGGATGCCTGTCCTCGGACATGACGGCGACGGCGGCGAGCGCCTGGACGCAGGGCTGGCAGACCGCCAGGATATGCGCCCCCGGGCCGATCGCCTCCAGGAAACGGATGAGGTAGTCGACATAGTCGTCCACGCCGAAGCTGCCGGCCGACAGCGGCACGTCGCGGGCATTGGCCCAGTCGGTGACATAGACCTCGTGGTCGGCCAGCAGCGTCTCCACCGTGCCGCGCAGCAGCGTCGAGAAATGTCCCGACAGCGGCGCGACCACCATGACCTTCGGCTGGCGGGCGTCGATGTTCTTGGCAAAGCGCAGCAGTTGGCCGAAGGGCAGGGCGAGCGCCGTTTCGACGGCGACCGGCACCTCGCGGTGGCCGACCCTGACAGTCTCGATGCCGAAATCCGGCCGCGTATGGGTGAGCCTGAAACGGGCGATCATCTCCAGCCCGGCCGCGATGGGTCGTTTGGCGGCGTCGCCGAGCGCCATCCCGGCCGTCGCGGAACCCATCAGTTCGGCAAGCATGCGCGCCGGAGCTATGAGGTCGTCCTGGAGCTGGTAGGCCTGGTAAAGCATTGCGCCTCGTTCCGATGACAGCCCATCGTGCAGCGCAAAAAAGCTAGTGCAATTTATTTTGCATTGCGAGAGGATTGTTGCCGGCGAAAGGCTTGGAGGTTCCACGACATGGCCAAGGCGGGGAAGGCGAAGGCGGCGAGGCCGGAAAGCGCGACGACGGCGACGTTGACGATCTCGTCGAAGAACTACTCGTCCTGGTCACTGCGCGGCTGGCTGCTGTGCCGCATGGCCGGTTTTGAGTTCGAGGAGAAGCGCGTCGACATCGATGATGCGGAGCAGCGGCAGGAATTGCTGCTCCTGTCGCCGTCGGTGTTGGTGCCGCGGCTGACGCATGACGGCGTCACCGTATGGGATACGCTGGCCATCTCCGAATACCTGGCCGAGACGATGCCGGGCGCCGGCCTGCTGCCAGCCGAGCGCGTGGCGCGCGCCCATTGCCGCGCGGTGTCGGGCGAAATGCATTCGGGCTTCCACAATCTGCGCTCGGCACTGCCGATGAACCTCAAGGCGAGGCACAAGAGCTTCAAGATCTTTTCCGGCGCGCGGCCCGACGTGGAGCGGATCAAGGCGATCTGGTCGGAGTGCCTGGCGACCTATGGCGGGCCGTGGCTGTTCGGGGCATGGCCCACCATGGCCGACGCCATGTATGCTCCGGTCTGCACCCGCTTCCGCACCTACGCGGTTGACCTCGAAGCGCCACTCGCCGCCTACTGCGAGACGGTCTTTGCCTGGCCGCTGATGCGGGAATGGACCGAAGGCGCGCTCGCCGAGCCAGAGGAGATCGTCGAGCTCGACGTGGAATTCTGAAGGCTGATCAGTGGCGCCGCTGCTTGCCGGTTTGGCGGCTTACCCCTTCAACATCTCCGCCACGGTCGGCGCGAAATAGGTCAGCACGCCGTCGCAGCCGGCGCGCTTCAGCGCAAGCAGCGATTCCAGCATCGCCTTCTCGCCGTCGATCCAGCCATTGGCGGCCGCTGCCTTGATCATCGAATATTCGCCCGAAACCTGGTAGGCGAAGGTCGGCATCTGGAACTCGTCCTTGAGCCGGCGGATGATGTCGAGATAGGGGAGACCCGGCTTCACCATCAGCATGTCGGCGCCTTCGGCGAGGTCCTGCTCGGCTTCGCGCATCGCCTCGTCGGAATTGGCGTGGTCGATGTAATAGGTCTTCTTGTCGCCCTTGAGCAGGCCGGCGGTGCCGACCGCCTCGCGATAGGGGCCGTAGAAGGCGGAGGCGAACTTCGTCGCATAGGACATGATCGCCACGTCCTGGAACCCGTTGGCATCGAGCGCGTCGCGGATGGCGCCGATGCGGCCGTCCATCATGTCGGAAGGCGCGATGATGTCGGCGCCGGCGGCGGCCTGGATGACGGCCGCGGCCGCGACCTGCTCCACCGTCTCGTCATTGACGATGATGCCGTCGCGCAGGATGCCGTCATGGCCATGGCTGGTGAACGGGTCGAGCGCGGCATCGGTGATGATGCCGATTTCCGGCACCGCGTCCTTGATGGCGCGCGTGGCGCGGTTGATGACATTGTCCGGGTTGAGGATGTGCGAGCCGGTCTGGTCGCGCAGCGCAAGCTCGACATTGGGGAAGGTGGCGATCGCCGGAATGCCGAGCTTGGCGGCGCGCTCGGCTTCCCTCACCGCGAGATCGATGGAGAGGCGATAGACGTCCGGCATGGCGGCGATCGGCTCGCGTAGGTGCTTGCCGTCAACGACGAAGATCGGCCAGATCAGATCGTTGACCGTAAGCTGGTTCTCCTGGACCAGGCGGCGCGACCAATCGGCCTTGCGCATGCGCCTGAGCCGGCGGCTGCCGGTGATCTCGTCGACGCTGCGCGCGCCGGCAGGCTTTGCGGGGGTGAATTTGTTCATGGCCGAAACTCTCTTTTGCGCCGGCTTTTACCACGCGTCTTGGCAGCTGACCAATGCGACACGATTGTGCAAGGCTGAGCCTAATTCCTCGCCCCCGCTAAAAGCGGGGGAGAGGTGTCCGCGAAGCGGACGGAGAGGGGGCCTTCGTAGGGCGCTCCCCTCTCCGTCCGCTTCGCGG
>NZ_RZRY01000055.1:0-16877 GCF_003998035.1 Mesorhizobium sp. M2A.F.Ca.ET.039.01.1.1
ATGATGCTGACACGCCCCTCTTCGATCCGGGCGGCCATCAATCTCTTTGCGATCTTTGTCGCAATGTACTTTTCCGAGTTGGCCTCCTTTTCGCTGTCCATCGACGAAGAGGTAGCCGCCTTCAGAACCGATTCTTCGATCTGGATTGCCCAGGGGCGTTGGGGGGCCTACCTGATCGAGAGGTTCCTTATCCCAAATCCTGTAATGCCATTGCTGGCGCCGGCCATCTTCGGCGCCGGATGCGTTGCCGCTTACCTGCTCGTTATGGACATCATCGACAAGCATAGGCTTTCCATCGCCGAATATGCTTGTTTCACGATCTTCTGTGCCTTCCCGACCTGGTTCTTCATCGTAGAGTTCTACTCCAACATCGCCGCGGTCGGGATCGGCCTGGCTGCCAGTGCTCTTGCGATTTGGCTGATCAACAAGAAAGATATCCCGGCAGATGGTTCGCGCTTCTTCGTTGCGATCGTTGCCGGCGGTTTTGCGATCTCGATCTATCAGAGTTTCGCACCGGCAATCCTGGTTTTCGGCATTGTTGTCTGCGTTCTGCGGGCACGGGCCGGCATTGAAAGTTCGCTGCCGAAAGACCTGACCCGCGCCGGCGTTCTGGTAGCGGGCTCGGCGATTTTCTACGCCGTCGGCAATGCAATCTTCAAATCGTTCACCTCCAAAAGAAGTGAGTATTTCGAGTCGCTTTTCCAGCCGGGCTTCTTGTTTCAGCATCCGGTCGTGGTGACGGGCCGGGTGCTGGAAGCGCTCGGAGGGGCGCTTGGCCTGGACCGCGGCACTTACGGTGTTATTTTGTGGGCAGTTCCGCTGCTGATGGCCCTCGGCGGCTGGACGCTTTTCAAGGAGTCGTCACGCTCAAGGTTGCTGCTGCTGGCAGCCGCTTTGGTCTGCCTGTTCATTCCTTTCGGCGTCCACGTTCTGGCGGCAGGCACCATGCCCGTCAGAAGTCTCGTAGGTCTGCCGATAGCGGTCTGGCTCTTCGTCTACCTTGGGGTGACAAGCAGCAATGCGAGGATCGGCATCGTGTCGGCAATCCTGCTTGGCGTGGTGATCTTCCAGATCCAGGTGATCCAAAACTATCGCCAGGCGTCCAGCTATCTTGTCGACAAGCACGACACACTCCTGGCCGCGGCTATCTACGGGAGGCTGACGTCCATGCCCGGCTTTGACGCCAAGCGCTCCTACGCTCTGAGCGTGTTCGGCGGGCTGCCGTTTACCACCAACTATCCAAGGCCCCCCAGTTCAACCGTCGGGTACTCGTTCTTCGAGTGGGACGGGGGCAATGCCTGGCGCATCACCTACTATATGAAACTGCTCGGCTACTCCAATCTGAACGGTCCGACGGACCAGCAAGTCGATCAAACAATTGTCCGGCTCTCGACGATGCCTGTATGGCCCGCACCTGGCAGCCTGGAAATACAAGGCGACATTGTATTGATCCGGCTTGGCGAGGGCCCGAGCTACGCAAACCAACAGGCACTCGCAAGGGTCGCCAACCGCTGAAGGACGCGGCAAGGCTCATGTGAAACTCCTTCGATGCTGCGCGAGTTGATCACGCCGCCGAGATTGTTTTGATTGATCGTGCCGATGTCCAGTGCCGGGTTCTCCAAATCAGGGAATCGACCATAAACACCGAGATCTTGGAATAGGCTTCAGATGGATCAAAGATTTCAAGCCACGTGCCCGATTTGCTCGGAGAAACGAACCTTCGTCGCGCCTGACGACTATGCCGGTTGCAGAGACGGGCTAAAGGCAATCGGTTGCCCGCTCAACGATTGCGTCACGCGAGAAAGGGCTGCAGCAGCAGTCCTTTTTTCAATGTTCTCACGAGAGCAGCTTAAGGAACTTCGGGTTCATGAGGCGGCGCCTGGCGAGCGAGGTTTATCGCTCTGGCTTTGGTACAATATCACGAAAAAAGTCTTCTCCGGCTACTATCCCGACAAGCCTTTCGGGACGATGGTCGGGCATATCAGGAACGAGAACCTGGAGGCGCAAACCTTCCCCGACAGATGCTTCGACCTGGTCGTGCACCTGGACGTGATGGAGCACCTGTTTGAACCTTTCAAAGCCCTGGCGGAGATTTTTCGGACCTTGGACTTTTGGCGGCATATGCATTTTCACCGCACCGACCTATCCCGAACGCACGGAGTCGGAACAGGTGGCATTCCAATCCTCAGATGGCGTCCGCATTTTCGGAGAGCCCGAATATCACGGGAACCCGCAGGACCCGTCGGGTTCGCTCGTAACGTGGCGCTACGGATACGACCTGCCGCTGCTCATTCAGAGGCGCACGGGGTTCGACGTCGAGGTGAGAAGAATGCAGTCAAAGGACGTTGCCGTCCTTGGCCCCATGACCGAGGTCTATGTTCTGAGGAAGCCGGGATAGGGTGACCAACGATCGGCCGGGACCTCGGACATCGACGAGCTGGGTCGCGCCTCTAGACTAAAGCGCGTCGCGATCCTTCGGATTCGCTCCACGCGCTTTAGATTTTTGATTTTACGCATGTCTTTATCCCGAAACCGGTTCCCATTTCCGGGAGACATGCTTTAGCACAGCAAGCCTTGCAACATTTTGTGGCAACAAGCTCGTGTTCGCTCCTGAATCCGTTGGAAAATCATGAATCGCTAATGACATTATGGCTTCGGTGATCGAAGCTGCAGACTTCCGCTGAGAGGTCGACTTCATGACGATCATCCTCCATATCGGCGTCCACAAGACGGGCACGAGTGCGCTTCAAGCTTTTTTAGCTCGAAACGCTGCTTTGCTTTTGCAGCACGGAGTCTTCTACAAGCCGACAACCTCCGAGTGGCCAAATCATAACCCATTGGCTGTGGCATTCATGCCAGGGTCAAACGATCATGGCCCGACACGGCTGGCAATGACGCTGGCAGAGGCAGAAGGCAAAACGCTGCTCATCAGCTCGGAAATGCTTTGCGAGGCGGGGGTAGATCTCGATCTGTTTCTATCATGCCTCGAGGGGCACGACATTCGGGTCATCGCTTATGTACGTCACCCAAGCGACATCGTAGTCTCAGCTTTCAATGAGGTGGTCCGGCATTATGACACGCGCTGGACTCGCCCGCTGAACGAGCAGCCCTTCGCCTATGACCCGTCGCAGTTGGACATTCTTAGGCGCTGGTTGAAAGTGCCAAATCTGACGCTGGCCCCCTATGATCGAGCGCAGTGGGTTGAGGGTTCGTTATTCAAGGACTTTCTCACCATGATCGGCGTTCCTGGCGATGGGTTCGACCACAGTCAAGTTGAAGGGAACGGATCACTGCCCTACCCTCTGATCGAGGCCCTTCGGCAAGTGAATATCGCACGCCCTTCTGCCGACCAACACCGCCTGCTTGTCGAACTTTTTCGGACGATCCAAAGCGAGCCGGGAGAGTATCCGCTGACTGCGAAAAATGTGAGGTACTGCATCGACCAGATGCGCGATGCATTGCCTTCCTACCGGCCGCACTTTCGCCCCGGCTTTCAAGAAGATTTCCTTTTTGAGCGACGGCATGAGCCAGAACGCGGATGGTTCAGTTTGCAACAGTCGGCTAGGGCAAGAGTGACCGGATTTCTTGCAAGAGTGGGCCGCATTCGTTTACTTGATGCCGGTCTATTGTGAAGCCAGGACTTCGTCCCTTTCGACGAAAAGGAATGCGATCCCGGGCGCGGTCATTCTGCTCGCACTATTTCAGGGCCCTTAAGCCGAATTGCTCATACAGGCTCTGCACATATGCGGCAGCCGCAGCTTGCGCTGACGCCCCGAGGTGGAAACGCGCGATCGTCTCCGCTTGCACTTTGGCGATCTCTTGCAAGTGCCTGCCATCGAAGCGGGTGACGCTCGACTGATGACGGCGATGCGAATTCAGTGGCCGGGGATCGAACGCGACCCCTCCCTTCTCGAGCAGCCGCAGGTAAGCGACCCAATCGCCGGCGTCCCGATAGGAAGCGATCTCTTCGAGTTCCCCCTGGAGAACCTCAATTAGCGGCGCTCGACGAAACAGTACCGCGCTGACGTTGGGGATCGTGTTTTTGAGATAAAGTGCCTCGGCAATTTCCTGGCGTCCGTCGACGACGTAGGGTTTGGCCCAACGAGACCGGTCGATATCGGATACGTAGTCCAGATAGTCCTCGCTCAAGATTCGCCCATCGCCGTCCATCTGCCGTGACTGGCAGTAGCTCATGACGACATCGCGTCGTTCGAAGGCGGGCAGAAGTTTTTCCAGGAGGTCGGGATCGGCGAGATCATCCGCTTCGGCGATCCAGACGAAATCGCCGCGCGCAGCTTCAACGCCACGCATCCATTGACGGAATACCGAGCCTGAATTCCGCTCGTTCCTGACCAACTTGGCTGGAATATCGCAGGTGGCCAAAAACTGCTCGATGGTTTTGACGCTGTCATCCGTCGAGGCATCGTCGAGCACAATCAACTCATAAGGTCGTACCGTCTGCCTCACGATCGAATTGAGACGCTCGATGAGATATCTATCGTAGTTGTAGTTCGGCACCACGACGGATACCCGCGGCAAGGGCCTTCCGGCATAGGCCAGCAGATCATGGAGATAGTGACTGAAACCAAACTCCTGGCGGACAATTTCACGGCCGATCTTTGCCAGATGTTCAGCTTCTTCCGAATTGTCGAGGAGGCTGCAAACAGCCCTAGCCATCGCATCCGTGTCGAACTTGGGGACAAGGATACCACAATCGCGCTTTAACAGATCCTGGAAGCCTCCAGCACCTTCGAAGGCGACGACCGGAACTGCCGCGTCCAGTGCCTCAAGCACTACCGAAGGAAATGGATCTTCGCGCGACGTCAAGACATATATATCAGCCGAGAAATAGTAATCTCTGGGATCCTCGACCAAGCCTATAAAGACAAAACGATCCTCAAGCCTGGCATCCTTTATTCGCTGCATTTGAAATGCTTGCAGGGCATGATCGACATGACCGACCCAGACGGCAGCTGCATCCGGATGAGCCCTTGTTATCTTGAGCCCGGCGTCAACGAAAAGATCGAGCCCTTTGCGGTGGTCCCCGTATCCGACCGACAGAATGATGCGGGCGTCCTCGCGTAGGCCGAGTCTCTTGCGCACCCGATCCCGCACCGCAACGCGATCTTCTTCTCGAAATGGCGTGCGAAAATAGGAACCCTGCGGACGAGTCACCGCTCGCCCGGTTGACCTGCCGACGAAATTCTCAAACCCGGATCGAACAATTTCGGCGGGAAAGACCAAAACGTCGGCGTGTTTCGCGATCGCGGCAGCATTCCGCTCAAGCCCGTGGGATTTCAAGATGCCCGGCAGTTCGTGAATAAGCGAGACGGTGCAAAAGCCTGCTCTCCTCAGCAAGGGAACGAGAAGCCCGGAGACCGTCGTATTGACCACCGCCATCTCGGCCCCGCCGCGTCGGATAGCCTTAAGGCGCTCCAACACCTTTGCCTCGGGTTCCGCCGCAAGGTCGATTATATGCACATTGGCCACTTCCGCGAAGCGAGGAAGCAGATTGCCGTGGCCCAGGGTGATCAACTCGGACTTGAAGCCAAGCTCACCGAAACCTCGTGCCATGTTCATAGCGAGCATTTGCGCGCCGTGTGGGTGTGCGTCGTGCGAGACTACAACGATGCTTTTCCCTTCACGACCCACTGCCTCCAATGCATCGCGGGTCGCCTGGAGGTAAGCATAGCCTGTCTGCGCATCCGGTTCGAGATGCGCGCCCTCTGCCCACTCGTTCCAGGCATTGACAAAGACCAGTCTTTCACTCGGCTCGTCGATGCAGTTTATTGTGTCCTTAGCGGCGTTTTCGAGCCATCGCTTGTAGAGATCTGGCGTATTGTTGATGAAAGCCGTTCCGTTATTCTTGCGACGGGCGGTATTATCCCAGCCTGGGCAGACGGAACGGAGCAGCTTGTACTCACGCGGAGGATATGCTTCGCTGCGCTCCGGAAAGACAGCCCAGTCATAGACAGTCGTCGCGAAGTCGTCACGTAGGCCCACGACTTGACCGGTCACGTTCGGGGGCGCGGAGTTGTTCGGCGGAAATTCGACTGCGGCATCGAAGCCATAGTGTCTCGGATCGTTCTTCTCGAAGGATTGAGTGTAAGCGAGATAGATTTCGCCGACGCCGTTATCACGACACCATTGGCGCCAGCGCGAGGCCGTTTCGCTGGCGTCCGGCAGCAAGCTCGGCCGGTAAACCAAAAGCACCGGCTTGCCGTCAATTCGGATATATCGAGGGTCGCGCAGATAGGGCGCCACTTCTTTTATAAAAGCGAGATCGTCCGCTGGCGAATGATTCTGAGCTATGAGGATCTCGCTGTCGAGCCCGTCCCACCGGCGGGACCAGTTCTCGTTGGCCCAACACAAACAGAATGGAAGATCCAAATCCCTGTCGTTGAGCCAGTTCTCCAATGGTTTTTCGAGTAGCCTTTTTCCTGCAAACCAATAGAAATAAAAGCAGAAGCCCTCAATTCCGTATAACTTCGCCAATTCGATCTGGCGGCGTTGCACCGCTTTGTCTCTGAGATCGTAGTAGCCAAGCTCACCCGGCACATGGGGCTGACAATGTCCCAAAAACTGTGGCTGCGCGGGTTTGACATTGACCCATTCCGTAAAACCCTGACCCCACCACTCGTCATTTTCCGGGATTGGATGGAATTGCGGAAGATAGAAGGCAATTACGCGCACCGGCTTATTCGCCACTGGCTCGGCATTCAGCAGCGGAACGTGTGTGGGCTTCGGCGCGCCCAAGCCGACAGGTGCTGTGCTGGCAATTGCCGCTAATCCACCATCATAAGAGTTGGAACTCCGCCAGGCCCTATAGGCGGTCGTCCTTTTGAAAAGAAACGGAAAGAAACGGAAAACAGCGCCTTTAAACTTCTGCTTTGCGGCCGTCGGCATAGGAAGCCGATGCCAAGAGGCGTAGGCTGCCCGGCTCAAACGCTTACGACCTGACACAGGAATACGCGCAACCGCGGCGATACCGTATCCGATAGCACGAACTGGCTGCGTCGTTCGCCAAGACGTACTGCCATACACCGCGTCAAGGACATCATGCAGCCGCTTTTCCTCGGCACGGGCGTGATCGCGGTCCATCTCCAGCCCGGTTGCGTTGGCGCGAAGAGCGGCGTTCTCGCGCTCAAGTTCCTCGTATCTGGCTGTGCTCTCGTGAGCCTGCCAACGCAATCTGTCGTGCTCGGCCTGCAGATGAGACTGTATAGTCGCTGCCTGGCTAGCTTGGTTCTGCAGCTGCTCGATCTGGAGCGCGCGTTGATCAGCCAAAGACTTCAGACCCGCCAATTCCTTGGCAAAAGCTGTCTGATATTCCTGGAGCTCTAATCTGTGCGCGGTTTCCTCACCAAGCCTTTCAATCTCGGCCATGCTTTGCTCGGCCTCTGGCACGAGCCGCGTGACTTCGGCGTCGCGCTCGCCAATTAAGCGATGAAGTTCAGCCTTCTCTCCAGCGAACTGTGCCTCGCGCTCGCCCCAGTCGGCTTGTCTTTGCCGCTCCAGAGCGGTCAAAGTCTCAATTTCGTCGGCACGTTGCCGGGCCAGTTCAGCGCTGTCGTTTGCGACCATTCGCAGGTCGGCCTGCGCTTGCGCCGAGATCCGCTGTCGTGCCTCAAGCTCGGGAAAGAATGCGTCCCCGAAGATCGGCGATACTGCGTCGAATTCGGCCTTTACCCTATCGAGCGTGGCAAGCGCCTCAGCGTCCTGTCCGTCGTTACGAAGCGCGGTCAAGGCGGCATGGGTGTCCTTGACCCAGTCGGCGATGCGTTCGTCGGCCAGAAGTTGTGCACCGCCTGCGATATGGTGCTGATGCTCTCGCGAGAGGTAGGCATCCACATGGGCCGCAATGTCGTCCACAGTCCATGGTTGGCCGATGGCCAGCACATCCGCTATATTCCGGATTTCAGGACGCCAGTCCTGCATAAGCGCTTCGTAGGAGAGGAAGACACGCGGCTTGCCGCGTGTGGCGGATTCAGCCTCCAACTCGTGGCGCAACCATAGAAGCGCCCCAAACCCCGGTGTGAAGCCATCTCGCTTGCCGAGCGAGGCAATGACCGAAAGCGGGTTACGCCCAGTCAATACATAGCGAACATCGATCTCCATCGCCTTCAGGATGTCAGCGTAGAACGGCACAAAACGAGATATCCGCGGTTCCTTCAGTACGAAGAGCGGAGCTTCACCGTATTCTTCCTCCAGGATGCGAGCGATCTCCGCGCGGTAGAATTGGGCACGAGGCTTGCCAAGGTTGGCCGCGTCGAAGGCGCGCCAATCATCCCAGCGACTACCGGCTTCCGCAAGCATCTGATCATTGAGAGCGTTCAATGCTGCCGGTTCCCAGTAACCAGTCGCATTGTTGCTGTCTTTTGAAATTAGGTTCTTCGGTAGCTCGGCGCCAACTAGGCTGATCACCCTCGTCAGCGCACTCGTGCCCGAGCGATGCATGCCGAGCACCATGACGCATATGCGCTTCGCCGGCTTCGTCTTCGCTGACCTGGCTTTAGCGCGCTTCTTTGGCGCCGCTTGGTCCGCCGGCTGCGCGGTCGCATCGCGCAGTTGCTCCGGTGATGGATTTTCGTTCATGCACTCAATGCCTGTTTCGTCTCGCTGCGCCCCAGCCGCCGAACAACCTTCTCCGTCGCCTGCCGCCACCCCGGCGCTCGCCACCCGAACACACCCTCAAACTTCGCGCTCGACAGCCGCGAATTTTGCGGGCGCCTCGCCCTGGTCGGATAATCCGCCGTGGCGATATCGCGCACTTTCGCATAGGGGCCACCCAACGCCCGGCTTGTGTCGAGGATGTGGCGGGCAAAGCTGCTCCAGTTGGTGTCGCCCTCGCCCGCCAGGTGGTAGACACCGAAGGCGGCGAAATTCCTGTCGTCCCGCAGCCTCGCCGCCGCATGCAGGATGGCGTCGGCGATGTCGAGCGCCGAGGTCGGATTGCCCCATTGATCGGCGACGACGGCGATCTCGTCGCGATCGGCCGCCAGCCGTAGCATCGTCTTGACGAAGTTCCTGCCGAAAGGGCTGTAGACCCAGGCCGTGCGCAGGATGATGTGGCGCGGATCGGCGGCGGCCACCGCCTCCTCGCCGGCGAGCTTGGAGGCGCCGTAGACGCCGAGCGGCGCGGTGGCGTCTGTCTCGACATAGGCGCCGTCCTTGGCGCCGTCGAAGACATAGTCGGTCGACAGATGGATGACGGGGACGCCGAGCCTTGCCGCGGCTTCGGCCACCTTGCCGGCGCCGGTGGCGTTCACCGCGAAGGCCAGGTCCTTATCGTCCTCGGCCTGGTCGACGGCGGTGTAGGCGGCGGCGGAAACGACGATGTCCGGCCTTGCCGCTTCCAATGCCGCGAGCACTGTGTCGGGCCGCGCAAGGTCGAGCCCCGGGCGGCCGACGGCGACGACTTCCACGCCTTCGCGGCCCCGCGCCGCCTCGACCAGGCTTGCGGCGACCTGGCCCTCGCGTCCGGTGACGGCAAGCCTCACGTGGTCACCTTCCTGCTCTCGGCCGCGATCCCGGCCGGGTTGCCTGCAACCGGACTGTTCTGGCTGTTTGCGGCCGCACCGTGGCCCAGCCGCTCGCCGGCGTAGCGCTGCTCGCGGATCGGCCCCCACCACCATTTGTTGTCCAAATACCAGTCGACGGTCCTGGCCAGGCCGCTGTCGAAATTCTCGCGCGGCGCCCAGCCGAGATCGCGCGCGATCTTGGAGGCGTCGATCGCATAGCGGCGGTCATGTCCAGGACGGTCGGTAACGAAGGTGATCAGGTCGCGATAGCGCTTGCCGCCGGCGCGCGGCCGCCTCAGGTCGAGAAGATCGCAGATCGCCTCGACCACGCCGAGATTGGTGCGCTCGGAATTGCCGCCGACATTGTAGCTCTCGCCCGGCCGCCCCTTGGTGGCCACCAGTTCCAGCGCCCGCGCGTGATCCTCCACGAACAGCCAGTCGCGCACATTGGCGCCGGCGCCGTAGACCGGCAGCGGCTTCTCGTCGAGCGCGTTGAGGATAACCAGCGGGATCAGCTTCTCGGGGAAATGGTAGGGGCCGTAATTGTTCGAGCAGTTGGACAGCACCACCGGCAGGCCGTAGGTCTCGTGCCAGGCCCGCACCAGGTGGTCCGACGCCGCCTTCGACGCCGAATAGGGCGAGGACGGCGCATAGGGCGTCTCCTCGACGAACATGCCGCCGTCGAAAGGCAGGTCGCCGAAGACCTCGTCGGTCGAGACATGGTGGAAGCGGAAGCCCGCCTTGCGCTCCTCGGACAGCCCACGCCAGTATTCCAGCGCCGCATTGAGGATGCGGTAGGTGCCGACGATGTTGGTCTCGATGAAGGCGCCGGGGCCGTCGATCGAGCGGTCGACATGACTTTCGGCGGCCAGATTCATGACGATGTCGATGTCGTCGCGGCGCAATATCTCCAGCACCGCGCGCTCGTCGCAGATGTCGCCCTGCTCGAAGCGATAGTTGTGCGCGTTCTCGATCGGCCGCAGCGACGCGAGATTGCCGGCATAGGTGAGCTTGTCGAGATTGGTGACGCGGTTGGCCGGGTTGGCGCACAGGTGCCGGCACACGGCCGAGCCGATGAAGCCGGCGCCGCCGGTGACCAGAAAATTCAGCCTGCCCTCTTCCCTCACGCGAAAACCTCTGCCTCGCTCAGCGGTGGCGCCTTGCGATCCTTGTCCGAGAGCTGGAAGTCACCGGCAAGCGACGGCCACGCAATGCCGATGGCGGGGTCGTCGAAGCGGATCGACCGGTCATGCTCCGGCGAATACGTATCGGTGACCTTATACAGAATCTCGGTGTCCGGGACGAGCGTGACGAAGCCGTGCGCGTATCCCTTCGGCACCAGGATCTGGTTTCCCTTCTCGGCCGACACCTCCAAAGCCGACCATTTTCCGAAAGTCGGCGAAGACCGGCGGATGTCGACGACGACATCGAAGACGCTGCCTCGCACGACGCGCAGCAGCTTGTCCTGGGCGCGGGGCGGTAACTGATAGTGCAAGCCGCGCAGGACGCCGGCGGCCGCGGAGTAGGAATGGTTGTCCTGCACGAAGGTCAGGTCGATACCGGCCTGGGCAAAGCGCTCCGCATTCCAGGTCTCGCAGAAATAGCCGCGCGCGTCGCCATGCCGCTTCGGCACGATCTCCAGCACGTCCTCCAGGCCGAGCGTCCTGACCTCAAGCACCTTGATCCTCCATCAGATCGGCGACCCGCCGCCGCAGATAGGCCGCATATTCGTTCTTGCCGAGCCGCGCCGCGCGATCGAGGACCTCGTCGGCGCTGATCCAGCGCTGCTCCAGCGCAATCTCCTCGGGGCAGGCGATCTTGATGCCCTGGCGATGCTCGATCGTGCGCACGAAGGACGAGGCCTCGAGCAGGCTGTCATGCGTGCCGGTATCCAGCCAGGCATAGCCCCGGCCGAGGCGGTGGACATGCAGCTCGCCGCGCTCGAGATAGACATTGTTGACCGCCGTGATCTCGAGCTCGCCGCGCGCCGAAGGGCGGATGGTCGAAGCAATGTCGACGACGTTGTTGTCGTAGAAATAAAGACCTGTCACGGCCCAGTTGGACTTCGGCTTTTGCGGCTTCTCCTCGATCGTCAAAGCCCTGCCGGTGACCTTGTCGAAGGAGACCACGCCATAGCGCTCGGGATCGTCGACATAGTAGGCGAAGACGGAGGCGCCGCCGTCGCGCGCAGCCGCCTCGCCGCAGAGCTGCGACAGGCCGCCGCCGAAATAGATATTGTCGCCGAGAATCATCGACACGCTGTCCTTGCCGATGAAGTCGCGACCGATGATGAAGGCTTCGGCGAGACCATTGGGCTCCGCCTGCTCGGCATAGCAGAGCTCCAGGCCGAATTCCGAACCATCGCCCAGCAAAGCCTGAAACACCGGCAAGTCGCGCGGAGTTGAAATGACGAGGATCTGGCGGATTCCCGCGAGCATCAGCACGCTAAGCGGGTAGTAGATCATCGGCTTGTCGTAGATCGGCAGTATTTGCTTAGATACAGCTAATGTTAGCGGATAAAGACGTGTTCCGCTGCCGCCCGCAAGGATAATTCCTTTCAACAAGCTCTCCTTGAACTACCGCGGCCCCCGCCTCGATGCCAAGTTGCCCGTGCTTAGGTTTCGGGCACCGGCTTGTCAATGTCGGGTTTGCTTCCTTCCTGACGCTGGTTCCACTTTCTATCATCCGGCACGCGGTGGTTTCGAGCGAAATCCGACTGCGGCATGAAAAAGGGCCGGCGGGCGCTTGTCGCCCGCCGGCCCTTCTTTCGTCGATCGCGATCAGCCGCGCTTGAGCAACGCCCACACGGCCGGCACCAGGCTGGCGGCCAGGGCCACCTTGATCAGGTCGCCGGCGATGAAGGGCAGGACGCCGAACTGCCAGGACTTTTCCGGTCCGATGAGCATCGCCAGCCAGGCAAAGCCCATGGCCATCATGACGACTTCCGCCGTCAGCATGGCGCCGAACAGCTTGAACGGGCTGCGGTCCCAGCCGCGGTCGGCGGCCCAGCCGGCGATCGCGGCCATGACCACGAAACCGGCGAGATAGCCGCCTGTCGCGCCCAGCATATAGGCGATGCCGATGCCCTTTTCCGGCGTGCCCTGGAAGACCGGCAAGCCAAAAGCGCCTTCGGCAAGGTAGAGAAGCAGCGTCGCGACGGCCAGCCGCAGGCCGAAGGCCGAGGCGATCAGCAGCACGGCGAGCGTCTGCAGCGAAATGTCGACCGGGCCGAGCACCACTTTGGTCTTGGCCGAAAGCGTGAGCAGCAGGGTTCCGGCAAGCGCCAGGAAGAGCTGGGTCGCGAGCCGCGCGGCGCCCCGCTCCGGCAGAGTGAGAGAAACGAGCGGACGCATCGTGGTTGCAATTGCCATGGTCTTCCTCATTCTGGCTGATTCATTGGGTGGCTGATTTGCTGGCTTCAAAAACTTTCTTGATGCATGTCGTTGTCCCAAAACCGCTGCGCACTTTTGGGCGACATGCTCAAAAACTTTCTTGATGCATGTCGTTGTCCCAAAACCGCTGCGCACTTTTGGGCGACATGCATTGAATTTCCTATATTGGCTTCCGTATCGGGCGGCAATCATTTTGCCGCATTGCAAAGGAATCCGGCATGGCGCTTGAGTTCGATACCAGCTTCGACCCGGCCTACGGCCGGGCGGTCACGGTTGCGCCGGATGTGCTGCGCATCACTGCCGGAAACCCGAGTCCGTTCACCTTCCACGGCACCAACAGCTATCTCGTCGGTCGCGACACGCTGGCGGTGATCGATCCGGGGCCGGAAGACGACGCGCATCTCGAAACGCTGCTCACGGCGATCGCTGGCCGGCCGGTCAGCCACATCTTCGTCAGCCACACGCATCGCGACCATTCGCCGCTGGCGGCACGGCTGAAGGAGCGCACCGGCGCGCCGACGCTTGCCGAAGGCCCGCACCGGCCGGCACGGCCCTTGCGCATCGGCGAGGTCAATCCGCTCGACGCCAGCGCCGACCTGGCCTTCGTGCCCGATATCGCGCTGGCCAACAATGCCCTGACCGAGGGAGACGGCTGGGCGATCCGCACCATGCTGACGCCCGGCCACACCGCCAACCATGCCGTGTTTGCGCTCGAGGGAACCGGCATCCTGTTTTCGGCCGACCATGTCATGGCCTGGTCGACCTCGATCGTCGCGCCGCCGGACGGCGCCATGGCCGACTATATGAGCTCCCTCGACAGGCTGCTGGCGCGCGAGGATCGTCTGCTGCTGCCGGGCCATGGCGGGCCCGTGACCGCGCCCCAAAGGTTCATGCGCGGCCTGAAGACGCATCGCAAGATGCGTGAAAGGGCGATCCTGGAGCGCATCCGCGCTGGCGACCGGACGATCAGGGAGATGGTCGCAGCGATCTATCGCGACACCGACCCCCGCCTGCACGGCGCCGCGGGGCTGTCGGTGCTCGCCCATCTCGAGGATCTGGCCGCGCGCGGCCTGATCGCCACCGAAGGCGACCCGGCGATCGACGGCATTTTCAGTCCCGCCGGCTGATCACTCGGCCGGCGCCGCGCCAACCTGCCCGGCGACTTCCTGGTCCAGCTCGCCGAGGAAATCCGTGATGCGGGCGGCGTTGTCGCCGAGGTCGTAGCGGCCGTAGCGCGAGGCCGAGCGCATGTCGACGATGACCTGCTCGCCATCGTCGGTGACGCGGATGGCGACGTCGGCCGGCAGTCCGAGCACAAAGCCCTTGGCCAGCGCATTGATCGTCGCCTCGCTCTGCCCGTTGATGTCGGGATAAGGCGCCGTCAGCTGCCAGTCGCGGCGGTCGAGCACGGTTTCGACAGCGTCGACGACGGTTTCGAAGGGCAGATTGTAGCTGTGGCCGCTGACCAGCGGATAGGTATCGGCCTGCAGGCTCTGTTCGCCAGGGGTCGGCGGCGACAGCTCGTTCATGTCGCTTGTCCGGTCGCTGGTGTCCAGGACCGGCGGGTCGTCGAGATCGGTCGAGATGTCGCGCAGCGGCGGGTAGATCGTGGCCCAGTAGACGGCGACGCCGTAGGGCGCCAGAACCAGCAGCGCCAGCAGCGCGCCGACGCTGAGATCGCGGCCACCGCGATCGCCGAAGCTCCAGACCCTCGACAGGCCGAGACCCGCCATCAACAGGGCGAGCGCCGCCAGCAGCGCGACGACCGCAAGCACCCACAGGAAAGGCGGCGTCTCGACGAATCCGAGTCGGTAACCGGCAACGGCGGTGAGCAGAAGGACGAGGGAAAATGCCCCGATCCGCCGCGACCAGCCGGCCGCCCTCGACGTCTGCCGTTCAGGAATAGATGCCATTCTTCGCCGTATCGTCCCAACCCGGGCCGAGAGTTAGCGGTTTTTGGCGCGGGCTTGAAGCCGGAAGATCGAACATTTTCGTCAATCCGTCGGCAGGCGGTAATCCTTGAACTGGGCGCGCAGGCTGGTCTTCTGGATCTTGCCGGTAGCGGTGTGCGGAATTTCGCCGACGAAGGCGACGTCGTCGGGCATCCACCATTTCGCCACCTTGCCACTCATGAAGGTGAGGATGTCGCCCTTGCTCGGCTCCCGACCGGGCTTGCGCACGACAACGAGCAAGGGCCGCTCGCCCCATTTCGAATGCGGGATGCCGATCGCCGCCGCCTCCGCCACGTCCGGGTGGCCGACGGCGAGATTCTCCAGGTCGATGGTCGATATCCATTCGCCGCCGGACTTGATGACATCCTTGGCGCGGTCGGTGATCTGCATGTAGCCGCTGGCGTCGATATGGGCGACATCGCCCGTGTCGAACCAGCCGTCGGCATCGAACTGCTCGGCGCCGGCGCCGCCATAATAGGCGCGGGCCACCGCCGGACCGCGCACCTTGAGATGCCCGAAGGTCTTGCCGTCCCAGGGCAGCGCGTTGTTATCGTCGTCGGTCACTTTCATCTCGACGCCGAAGGGCGGAAAACCCTGCTTGCCCTGGACATCCAGCCGCGCCTCGCCGGTCAGCGTCTGATATTGCGGCTTCAGCGTGCAGAGCGTCCCCAGCGGCGACATCTCGGTCATGCCCCAGGCATGCACCACCTGCACATCGTAATCATCCTGGAACTTTGCGGTGATGGCGCGCGGACAGGACGCCCCGCCGATCACGACCTTGTTCAGATAGGGCAGCTTCTTGCCGGTCTCTTCCAGATATTGCAGCAGCATCATCCAGACGGTGGGCACCGCGGCGCTGAACGTCACCTTTTCGGTGTCGAGCAGTTCATAGATCGAGGCGCCGTCCATCTTGCAGCCCGGCATCACCAGCTTGGTGCCGATCATCGGCCCGCTCTGGCCGAGGCCCCAGGCGTTGGCGTGAAACATCGGCACCACAGGCAGGACGACATCGCGCGTCGACAGGCCCATCGCGTCGGGCATGGCGGCGATCATGGCGTGAAGGACATTGGAGCGGTGGCTGTAAAGCACACCTTTCGGGTCGCCCGTCGTTCCGGAGGTGTAGCACATGCCGGCGGCGGTGTTCTCGTCGAACGTCTTCCAGGCGAAATCGCCGTCGGCCTCGGCCAGCCATTCCTCGTAGGCGACGGCATTGGCCAGAGAGGTTTGCGGCATATGTGCCTGGTCGGTCAGCACGATCACCCGGCGCAGCGATTTCACCGCGCCGGCGATCTTTTCCAGGAGCGGTACGAAGGTGAGGTCGACGAAGATCGCCTTGTCCTCGGCATTGTTCATGATCCAGGCGATCTGCTCGGGAAATAGCCTCGGATTGAGCGTGTGGTAGATAGCGCCGATGCCCATGATGCCGTACCAGGCTTCGATATGGCGGGTCGTGTTCCAGGCAAGGGTCGCGATGCGATCGCCGAGCACGAAGCCGTCACGCTCCAGCCGCTGCGCCGCCTTGAGCGACCGGCGATGGATTTCGGCGAAGGTAGTGCGCACGATCGGACCTTCGATCGAACGCGACACGACCTCCCGGCTGCCGTGCTGGCGTTCGGCGTGGTCGATCAGCTTGTGGCAAAGCAGCGGCCATTCCTGCATCAATCCGAGCATCTATTTCCTCCCCTTTGCGCATTCGCGTCGTTTGTTCCGCACATTGTGGAACGAACCGGCGGATTGTCCAGCCGCCATAAGTCGAAGCCCGTGGATGGATCGAAGAACCGGGAAAACCGCCATAATCCGGCCATCCTCGCCGTTAAGTTTCGTTAACGGGCTGGGTGAGATTGGCGAATGGAGTGGTTCGCATGGACGCGCAGCTCGACGAAAAAGCCCTCGAAAGCACGCTTGCCGAAAGTCTGGACGATCTGGCGCCGGACATCAAAACCGTTTCCGAAGATGAATTTGCCGAAGTCGTCGGCGGCGCGCTTGAAGCCGTCGGCGGGACGCTGCTGTTC